>JALTLP010000119.1 GCA_027001895.1 Chromatiales bacterium
ATCAATTAATCATAGTCAATCTGTAATTATTTTCTTCGTGCTCTTTGGGTTCTTCGTGGTTTAATATTTTAAATCGAAGTTTTATTCAACAACCATTACAGCATCCATTTCTACCTGCGCATCTTTCGGTAAAGACGCAACGCCGATTGCAGCACGTGCCGGGTAGGGTTCAGTAAAATATTCTGCCATGGTTTCGTTAACAACTGGAAAATGTGTTAAATCGGTTAAAAATATATTGAGCTTGGCAATATCTTTTAAATCACCACCGGCGGCATTGGCAACCGCTTTTAAGTTATCAAAAACACGTTGTATCTGTACTTTTATATCGCCTTCTACCAGCTCCATTGTTTCTGGTACAAGTGGAATTTGCCCGGACATATAAACAGTATTATCAATTTTAATCGCTTGTGAATAGGTACCAATTGCTTTAGGTGCCTTATCGGTACTAATTATTTCTCTGGCCATGCTGTTTCTCCATTACACATTTTATTTTTTAATTTATTGTCTGACTCGATGAATTCTGTCAACCATGTCAATCGTTTTTAATCTTCTCATAATTCGAGCGAGGTGTTTGCGATCCTTAACTTCTACCGTTAAGGTCATGGATGAATGTATGCCATCTCGTTCTTCAATATCAACATTCAAAATGTTTGAATCTAAATCGGATACTGCTGCTGCAATGGTTGCCAGCACACCACGCTGATTTTTTACCATTAAACGGATATATGTTGAAAAGTCCCGGTTGGGTTCAAGTTCCCATTCTACATCAATCCATTTTTCCGGTTTGCTTCTGTAATCAGCAATATTTTTACAAGCCTGAGAATGAACAACAATACCTTTTCCTGCACTAATAAACCCAATAATATCGTCACCCGGAATAGGCAGGCAACATTTTGCAAAAGAAACAACAGCACCCTCTGTTCCCCTGATAGACAGTGGATGTTTATGTTTCTCTTCGTAAGCTTTCAGGTTGATTTTATCTGAACTTTCATCCGACCCAACCAAAGCACGTGCAACCATAATAGGAATATGATTACCAATACCCACTTCGGAACATAAGTCGTTAAAGTTTTTAAAGTTAAATTCTTTTAAGACTTCATCAATGCTACTTTGTGGTATTTGTTCCAGTGACGAACCAAAGGCTTCAAGATTGCGATTTATTAAACGTCGGCCAAGTTCAACAGATTCATCAAACTGCAGGTTTTTAAGCAAGGCACGGATGTTACTGCGTGCTTTGGCCGTTTTTACAAATTCGAGCCAGCCTGGGTTTGCTTGTGCGCCGGGGGCTGTAATCACTTCTACTGTCTGGCCGTTATACAACTCTGTTCTTAACGGCATTAAGCGACGGTCAATTTTAACTGCGACGCATTGATTACCCACATCGGTATGCACTGCATAGGCAAAATCTATTGCGGTTGCGCCGCGCTGTAAGACCATGATGTCACCTTTTGGAGTAAAAACATAAACTTCATCCGGAAACAAATCAATTTTAACATTTTCAAGAAATTCCATTGAGTTGCCGGCATGCTGCTGAATTTCTAATACGCCACGCAACCATTCACGCGCACGCACCTGTGCATTATTCCCAGAGGAATCTGTGCCACTTTTATACAACCAGTGGGCTGCGATGCCCGCTTCTGCAACACGGTTCATGTCTTCGGTTCTAATTTGTACTTCAATGGCAACACCATACTGTGTATATAAAATACTATGTAACGACTGATAACCATTTGCTTTTGGGATTGCAATGTAATCTTTAAACTTACCCGGCACAGGCGTAAACAAATTATGGATCGCGCCTAACATGCGATAACACATATCAACACTTTCAACGATAATTCTAACCGCATAAACATCCATTACTTCGTTAAAAGATAAATGTTTGCTGCGCATTTTTTTATAAATACTATACAGGTGTTTTTGCCGGCCTAGCACGTCACCTTTTAATCCCAACTCCTCAAGCCGATTAACAATGGCCTGTTCAAGTTTGCTGATTAATTCTTTACGATTTCCCCGTGCATTTTTTACATTTTCCTTCAGCACTCTTGAACGCATCGGGTACATGGCTTTAAAACCAAGATCTTCAAGTTCCAGTCGCATCTGGTTCATGCCCAAACGGTTGGCAATAGGCGCATAAATTTCCAGTGTTTCGAGCGCAATGCGGCGGCGTTTTTCCGCTCGCATCACACCAAGTGTTCTCATGTTATGCAGACGGTCTGCAAGCTTAATAAGGATAACGCGAATATCCTCAACCATGGCGAGCATCATTTTGCGAAAGTTTTCTGCCTGCGCTTCGGCCTTACTTTCAAAATGAATATTGGTGAGCTTACTGACACCGTCTACCAGCAAAGCAACTTCTTCACCAAATTTTTTTATTATTGCCTCTTTGCCAAGCCCGGTGTCTTCGATAACATCATGTAATAAGGCCGCAATGATACTGCGATGATCCATACGCATTTCTGTAAGAATTTGCGCCACTGACAGGGGATGAAAAATATAGGCTTCACCACTGATTCGGTGCTGGCCTTCATGCGCTTCGGCACTAAACAGATAGGCCTGATAAATTTCTGTAACCTGTTCAGGTTCAAGATATTCATCCAGCATTTCACACAGGTGGCCAATTCGAAATGCTATTGGCTCTGCCGAACTGGAAAATTCTTTTGGTTGAGGGATGTCTTGCCTTGACTTAGAGATAACCAGGGTACCCCCTAATTAACTAAACACAGATCGCAGTTTGTTGAAATGAAACATGAATAAAACCTGTTGCCTTATCGTGTTTCGAATTTTATTTTTGCGCGATCTGTGTTGAATTGATAAAAATTATTTTATTAACTGTCTTCAGACGGTGTGTCTGGTGTTTCGCTGTCTGATGCTGTGGTATCGCTACCAAGATCGGCAGCTAGTGCTGCGGCCAGTGCTGCGGCAACATCAATTTCGCCGTCTGCTGACTCTGCGCTTTGGCCTTCTGCATTGTCATTGTCCGTTTGCGCTTCGAGCTGTGCCGCTTCAAGTTCGGCTGCGGCTTCTTCTTCGCTTGCCCATTCTGCACTTTCTGCACTGTCCACTTCCTGCTCGTCAAGAATGGCGGCATCGATTAAACCTTCAGCTATTTCGCGTAAAGCAACAACAGTCGGCTTGTCATTTTCAAGTTCAACCAGTGGTTCTGCGCCCTGGCTGATTTGGCGAGCACGCTTTGAGGAAATTAAAACCAGCTCAAAACGATTTTTTACATTTTCTAAACAATCTTCAACGGTGACACGTGCCATGCAGCTTTACTCCGAAAATCAATAACTTAAAAAGAATATTCGCCGGGAACGGAATATCCTGAAATTTGAACCCGCTAGTATAACGCTATAACAGGCAGATCGCCAGCAGCCACCGTGCATTATATATAAAGAATAAAATCTCTGGGGTTCGGGCTAAGGCTAGCTGTCTTTTAGCAAGCCGGCCAGCTTTTGCTGCTCACGCCGACTGACCACATCGAGTCGCTGGCGCTGCGCCAACACCACGGCTGCAAGCTGGTGGGTCGCTTCGTCAAAATCGTCATTAATAATAACGTAATCAAATTCGACATAGTGAGCCATATCGCTGGTAGCATCCTGCATACGCCGGGCAATGATTTCGGCCGAGTCCTGACCGCGTGAATTCAGGCGTTGTTCAAGCGCATCACGCGAGGGTGGTAAAATAAAAACCGACACGGCGTAAGGCATTAACTTACGAACCTGTTGCGCGCCCTGCCAGTCAATTTCGAGAATAACATCTTCACCCCGGCTAAGTTGGTCTTCCACAGCTTGCTGCGAAGTACCGTAATAATTATCAAACACTTTGGCATCTTCGAGAAATGCCCCGGCTTCAACCATTTTCTGAAATTCTTCAACACTGACAAAATGGTAATGCACACCGTCTTCTTCGCCGGGGCGCATTGCCCGGGTGGTATGCGAGACGGATACTGCAATACCCGGTGTAGATTTTAACAAGGCTTCGACCAGGCTGGTTTTACCGGCACCGGATGGTGCTGAAAAAATATAAAGTTGGCCGCTATAGGGAGATTGTTCTGTCATAATCGTATATTACAGAAAACAGTGGCAAAGAGGAATTGTTTCTAACTATGCTAATACCTAAACAGGTAAACGGACTGCACTTCTTGAAAAAGGGGAAGTCCACTCTCGCCTTATATTATGAAAATAATTGTGCCACTGTTTCCATCAAAATAAATAATCTTGTTCGACCATTGTATTCACACAAAACCTCAAAACCATATTTCAAATAAAAATCCTTTGCACCATCATTCAGACAATCCACAATCACAGCATAGGCTTTAATATAGGCGTTGACTTCCCACAAATACTCTAATGCTTTAATAAGCGTGATTTTTCCCAGGCCTTGTCCACGGTATTCCACATCTACTGCAAGTTGGGCAATTAAAAAAACGGGGACTGGATATCGCGGTAGCTTGTTAGCCAGGTTTTCTGGCAATGTTTCTCGACCTATTGAGCTGGGGGCAATGGTATAAAAAGCGCAGATGGGGTACTTTCCATCGGGTAACGGTTTGCAATCAGGTAATAACATCGTCCGACTGATACCCACTTCCATATGTTTTGCTGCCTGGGTTTGTATAAAAGTATTTAGTTCTCTCTCACCACAGTCAAACGAGTCACGGTCATGTTGGCTTTTATCGAGCTCAACAAATTCCTTTGCCCAGGTCACTTAATCCCCTGTCCTTTTGTAAATGCCGCCGCTTCTAACAAAGCAGCATTGGGTTTATCAACCTTCTCGCAAGCCGCTATAAATCGGTCGAAAACATCATCAGGAACCGTGATACTTTCATGCTCGGCAATGACTTTAGAAGCATCTTTATCCATTAATTTCACGACATATTCCGTTAGACTTTTCATACCCAATAAAGCAGAAGCCTTTTCTGCCCTGGCTTTAATTTCTTCATCTAAGCGCATATCAAAGCGTGTTGTTGCCATTTCTTTTCACCTACTTACCTGTACGGAATAAACCCGTACTCACATATAGGAAATATAGAGGTTCCAGGCCATACTGTCAATCTGTACGGACGATTTACGTACAATTATGCTATTTTGAGCTCATTCTGTGGAAAATAGTGCTTTGAGATAAGGGCACGTCTTTATTTTGCCTAAAAAGTAATAAACAAGACATCCAGATTAAAAACAATAATAAAACAGTGACTTAAAAATTCGGGACAGATTTATATAAATGCGATGCTCTCGGCCAAAAGAAGTTATGGGTGTCCGTTTAAGTAAAATAAAAATCAAGTTGCTGCCCTTGTCGGCGTCGCGCCGATAAATTGAGACAGCGGAAAGCTGAGGGGTAAACACCGCGTCCAGGGTGGGCGAGCCAATGTTCGTACCGTTTTATACATGGCAACACTCAGTGCGACGTTATGTAATCCAGTGATTCGTTCATTTTATAAACGCCTTGTGGCTCAAGGTAAACATAAAAAAGTAGCCATCACTGCCTGCATGAGAAAGTTTATTACTATCCTGAATACGATGGTGAGAGATCAAGTTGAATGGTCATTGTAATCAGTTATTGAGGGGGTTGACACCACAGTCGCTTGTTAGATTTTATACGCATCATTTGTCAAGACCTCTTCTATTTCTGTGATTACTAGGCATCCATTGTTACCCGCTTCTTTTCTCGCACCTTCAAGTGCCACACCCACAACTTCAGAATTCAAATTTATAATCGGCCCTCCGCTATTTCCCTCTCGAATAAGCTTGTCAATCTCAAATTTACTGACGGCGCTTTGCTTATATATCTTTGCAACTTTCGAATCGACCATATAATGACCATGGCCAGGCGCATATGCGGGAAATCCAAGCAGCTTTACATCCTGTTGCATCTCGATTGCATCATCAGTCTTTTCTACACAGTCGCTTGGTATTGTGGTTCCATCATCAGATGTTATTGAGCATATAGCGACATCCCTGTGTGAGCAGATCCTTTCTACATTCAATTTATACTTTACAGTGGGGTTAGAATATTTGAACGCCTCAAGGGCGTCGAAAACCTTTCCCTTTTCCGATACCACATGTGCGCATGTAATAATTCCAACG
>JALTLP010000120.1 GCA_027001895.1 Chromatiales bacterium
TTCATATGCCGCTAGCCGGTCGCTTACGTGAAATGGTGCATGTGCCTGGACGACTTTTTAGTGTCAGCCCGTCAACTGTTCGTGGTATACAAAGTTTGTTTGCCCGCAATGAGCGTGTTATTGCGGGGTTTTCTACAGATGCAGGCTCAATGGCCATGATCCTGGTAGGCGCAATTTTTGTTTCCAGTATGGAAACTGTCTGGGCGGGAACCATTACCCCACCACCCGGCAAGAACCTGCGCCAATGGAGTTATGACACACAACAACCTATACAGCTAAAACAGGCCGAAGAGATGGGGCGTTTTAATATGGGATCGACGGTGATACTTTTATTTCCAGAAAACAGCATTCGCTGGGAAGAAAAAATGATCTGTGGTCAGAAAATTCAGTTCGGCGAAAAAATTGGTGAAGTGACACCAAAAAAATAAAACACCCAGAAAAATAATATATCAGGCTTTATCCGTGCTAAAGCTTATCACTTCGTTTATTGACCCTGCCCCGGTTGCCAGCATCATTAAACGATCAAAACCCAGCGCAACACCTGATACTTCTGGCATACCGGCTTGCAATGCTGCAATTAAATTTTTATCAACAGGTATTGTTTGCTGTCCTGCTTCTAATCTTGTTTTGTTCTCATTTTCAAATCGCAGTTGTTGCTCTTTTGCATCGAGTAATTCCTGATAACCGTTTGCCAGTTCGATACCGTTTATAAAAAGCTCAAAGCGCTCTGCAATTTTTTCACCCTGTTCATCACGTATATTTGCAAGTGCTGCCTGACTTGCAGGATAGTCATAAATAAACACCGGCGAATCTTTTGGTAAGACCGGTTGTATAACATAACTTATCAACAAATCGAGCAAGGCATCTTTTGAAAGTTGAGCTTCATTATTAAACTGAATCGCCTGTTGTTTAATAACAGCCTGCAACTCGTCAATACTACTATTAAAAGGGTCAATATTTAAATATTTCTTAAATACCTGCTGGTAACTGTAAAAGACAGTTTCTTGTAATGTAATTTTATCCTGCAATAAAGTTCTAACCAATGCATCAACCTGTTTCATTAACGCATGGTAATCCAGCCCCGGTTGATACCATTCTATCATTGTAAATTCCGGGTTATGGTTGCGGCCAAGTTCTCCCTGACGAAACACTTTACAAACCTGGTATATAGCACCACTACCCGCTGCCAGTAAACGCTTCATTGGAAATTCTGGTGAAGTATGTAAAAAATATTGAGTGTTATTAAACTGTGTGGAAAAACTTTCGATATTTGGATCCGGGGTGGTTGATTGCGATAATACCGGGGTATCCACTTCAAGAAAATTATTTTCCTGAAAAAACTGACGCGCCCTGTTCAGTAACCCAGCACGTAATTTTAATATTTCAGGTGTGGTATTTGGTTTCCAGTGATTCACTGCTTAACTCGTCATTCCCGCGAAGGCAGGAGTCAGGCTTAATTTATTTTATGGATTCCCGCCTTCGCGGGAATGACGACTTGTTTAAATGACTTTAATCTTTTACCCGGCCAACATATTCGCTGGTACGCGTATCAACTTTAATTTTTTCACCCTCATCAATAAACAAAGGCACACGCACAACGGCACCGGTATTACAGGTAGCAGGCTTGCCACCACCACCGGAAGTATCGCCGCGCACACCGGGGTCGGTTTCTGTCACAGTGAGAATAACGTGGTTAGGTGCGGTAACACTGATAGGGTTACCGTTCCATAAAGTAATAGTGTAAGTATCCTGCTCGACTAACCATTTCTTCGCATCGGCCACGGCAGTTTCGTCAGCGGATACCTGCTCATAGGTTTCCGGGTCCATAAAAGTCCAGGTACTGCCATCGGTATAGGAATACTCCATTTCAGTTTCCATTACATCGGCCGCTTCTACCGATTCACCCGATTTAAAAGTACGTTCAATAACCCTGCCTGTTTTCAGGTTACGTATCTTTACCCGATTAAAGGCCTGTCCTTTACCCGGTTTTACAAATTCATTTTCAATAATGCTGCAAGGATCATTATCGATCATAATCTTCAGTCCACCACGAAATTCATTGGTACTATAGTTAGCCATATGTCATCCTGCTAAAATTTTAAAATTCAATATAATAACGGCCTATGATACCGCGAATCGCCACAACATGTCAGACCCCTTCATGGCAAAAACAACTTGCCGAAGCCATTACTGATGTAAAACAGCTTTTTAGCAAGCTGCACCTGCCAACAGACTATCTGGATGCGGCTATCGAATCTTCCAGGCTGTTCCCTTTCAAACTGCCACAAAGCTATCTGGCCCGAATAGAAAAAGGCAATATCAACGATCCATTGCTCAGGCAGGTACTCCCCCTTGTCGACGAGCAGTTTGAAACAGCGGGCTATACCACTGACCCTGTTGGTGACAGCCATGCTGCGGTCGTACCCGGTTTACTACACAAATACCAGGGTCGGGTATTACTGATGCCAACCAGTGCCTGTGCGCTGCACTGCCGTTACTGTTTTCGACGCCACTTCCCCTATTCAGACCATATATCGTCAAATAATTGGCGGCAAGCCATTGATTATATTGAAAAAGACAGCTCAGTAAGTGAGGTTATCCTAAGCGGTGGCGACCCACTCAGCCTTAATAATAACAAGTTATTTCGCCTGCTGGATTTACTGGCACCGATCCCTCATCTAAAACGTATTCGTTTTCACACACGTTTACCCATCGTTTTACCTGACCGAATCGATTCAGAACTAACGGATTACTTACACAGCTACCGTTGCAAGGTTGTTGTGGTTGTTCACTGTAACCACCCAAACGAAATAACTGCCGAACTTGCTAAACCTCTTAACTTATTGAATAACAACAATATTACTCTGCTAAACCAAAGCGTTTTATTGGCTGGCGTTAATGATAATAAGGATACCTTGTGTGAGTTAAGCGAGCGTTTATTCGAAAATAATATCCTGCCCTACTACCTGCATCAGCTGGATAAAGCACAGGGTACCCAGCATTTTGCGGTAAGCGAAGCTCACGCAAACCGCCTCGTAAACCAGCTTAGAAACAGCTTACCCGGTTATCTGGTACCCCGCCTGGTACGTGAAAACGCCGGTGAGCCTGCAAAACAAATACTCTTCTGAAATAGCTTATTCTCTGTTCAAACATCACCCATATGGGTTAGCTGGCATCCTATTTGCTATAGTATGTCAAGTAAGTGTGTCATAATTTATAATATTAACTGAATTTAGCCGAATTTAACGGCTAAATGATACAAGTAGTACAGTCAATGAGGAATCGTTTGTGAGTAAATCGCTCGGCCTAGAGGTAGCAGACCGGCCCAAACCCACTAAAGGTGCGTTTAATATACGCCCTAAAAAGGTGGAAAAGTGG
Source organism: Chromatiales bacterium (assembly GCA_027001895.1). Taxonomy (GTDB): domain Bacteria; phylum Pseudomonadota; class Gammaproteobacteria; order UBA6429; family Thiohalophilaceae; genus SZUA-37. The sequence continues at coordinate 3,379 of JALTLP010000120.1, forward strand.
CTTGCCGATCTTCCTAAAGCCAACGTGGGGGAAACCGCAAAGCTGGTTTATCACACGCTGGTTGAAACTAATCGCCTCAAATACGCTTACAAAGAACGTGCCCGTTTTTTAGAAGAAGTGCGCCCAACAACCCAGTTTGTTACAACGGCAATGCGCAAGCATTTTGTGGGTACTAACTTCCCGCTGCCCAAAAAAAATCAGAAAGTCGCAGCAGCGACACGCGAAATCTACAGCCAACTGGCCACCGGCTACATTATCTGTGTCGAAGACTTACTGGCTTCCAGTGTACTGTTTACCGATAAAAAGTTACTGGTAACCCTTTTACACCGGGCTATGACCTGCCTGGGGCGCGTGTTATTAACCTCTTACCAGATTTACTCACCCTACCCGGAAAACATCTGGTCAAAAATTTACAAACTGTACGCCTATGCAGAAGAACACAAGCTGTTAAAAACAGAAGTACACGACAACCAACGGGTGTTTATTAAAAAATCCACCATCTCCGAAGAATTCAGTCGCATCCTGTTATTATCGCTCGCCTCACCTTATCGCTTGCGTCAGGGTGAAGTACATAAAGTACATAACACGCTTGAAAGATGGACGATCAAAAGCCAGCTATTCCGTATTAAGCAGGATGAAGTGGTGCACGGTTATTTTGCAATAAACCTGAAAACAGACAACCCACCACGAAATATTGCACTAGTGAACCGAGACTGTAACCCGGCAGACTGCAGAACGCTTGATACCGAAGTGCTTGCCGATAGCATCCGCGATGAAATACAAAATACGCAAGATTGTGGACAATCGACGATTACCGGCATCGAAATGTCGACCCCGGAGTTATCACATGATCTGTTACGCCGCCTGTTAACGGCCTGGGCCGTTATCGCCAAGCGAAACTTCCCGCGCACCGACAAGCATGAACGCGTACTGGTAGCCATTGGCTTAAGTGCCTCCCACCAGATTATTTGTGATACAGCACGACGTTCACCAAAAAATAAAAACCGCTCTAAAGACAAGGGCAATCCCTTTAGTGGCAAATCCCGCTATGAAGCCGCTGAAGTTAGCAGCGTAAACACCAACCAGCCGGACGTATGGAATCTTGTTTATCCCTCCGAAATACCAAAAAGTTACACGCCGCTGGATGAGAATAAAATTTCCAAAGCCGTACATGAAGCTGACGACGATAAACTCTACCACGCAGAAAGTTGGGCCATTTTAAATGAAAGTGCCAGCGGCTACTGTATCCAGCATAAGGAAAAAACCGAGACCAGCGTGCAGGTGGGGGAATTACTCAGTGTTCGCCGCAGCGGAGATGGCCACATCTGGAAATGGGGTGTCGGTGTTATTCGCTGGATGAAGTACAGTGATAAAGACGGTATCACCCTCGGTGTTGAAATGCTCACCCCGGATGCAGCAGCGGTTGGAATAAAAGCCGCCATTGACGATGCCGATGTCGAATACCAGCGCACTCTGATGCTGCCAGAAATTACTGCCATTAACCAGCCAGGCACAATTATCACCACACCCGTGCCTTTTCGGGTTGGCAACCAGCTAAAATTAAAAATAGTTGGTAAAGAAATGAGCATTAAGTTGAGCAAACTTGTGCAAAACACCGGCTTATTCGCCCAGTTCACGTATGATGTTCAAAAACCTGAGCACTCAGAACCTGAAAAAGAAGACTGGGACAGGGAAACTGAGTTTAGTAACGATGTCTGGTCAATTATTTAGAAAAACGCCAGCCTGAATCACTTTAATAATTCTATAGTATATACTTTACAACAAGTTACACACTATAATTAGCTCACGACAACCCTTTCATAAGTTAAGGATATAATCATTGAGCAGTGAAAATCTCCTACGATTACTTACCATCTTCGACGTTTCTGAAGAAGCCGAAGCGCTGATAAATTCACTTCGCAATGCCGGTTTTATCGTGCGCGATGTCCGTGTTGAAGATGATGAAGACATGCTCACCGCGCTCGATGATAACCCGATTGATATTATCCTGTGCAAGCACACTCTGCCGATATTCAGCGCAGCCGCTGCCGCAGAAATTGTACATAAATCCGGACGGGATATTCCGTTACTGGTAATTATCCCCCAGCATGACGAGGCGCTTATCACCGAAAGTCTTAAATTTGGGGCCCGTGATGTTATCAGCTTTGAAAACAACCAACGCCTTAAACATATTATTACCCGTGAACTTGGTGACCTTAAGGAACGTCGTGCACACCGCCGCTGTGAAAAAATGCTGCATGAAACCGAAAAAAGATCCCGTTCACTTATCGACAGTTCACGTGATGCCATTGCCTATGTTCATGAAGGCATGCACATTTATGTAAACAATGCTTACCTGATGATGTTTGGTTACGAAGATCTGGACGATGTTGAAGGCATGCCGATACTCGACATGGTCAGCGTAGATGACCACGCAAAATTAAAAGAGTTTTTAAGGGCTTACTCAAAATCTCAGTCTGAAGACGATACACTCAAGCTGCATGGCCAGCACACAGATGGAAGCACCTTTGATATCACCATGGAATTTTCACCGGCAAGCATGGAAGGTGAATCCTGCACACAAATTATTATTCGCGACCAGGCCGACAACAAAGAGCTCGAAGAAAAACTTAACGTCCTCAGCAAACAGGATT
>JALTLP010000121.1 GCA_027001895.1 Chromatiales bacterium
GCACCACTGGATGAAATGGCTTCATCGATCAGGGCATCGACTTCAGCATCAGACATTTGTTCCGGCATATAGTCTTTAATAATAGCAACTTCGGCTTGCTCGACAGCGGCAAGTTCGTCACGACCGGCTTTTTCAAAGGCTTCTATCGAGTCTTTACGCTGCTTAAGCATTTTTTCGAGAACGGCAATAACAGCATCGTCGTCAAGCTCAATACGCTTATCGACTTCAATTTGTTTGATGGCCGATGTAATTAAACGCAAAGTTTTAAGGCGCTCTTTTTCTTTGGCGCGCATTGCGTTTTTAACATCGTCGTTAATGCGTTGTTTTAAAGCAGACATAGACTTTTTAAACGGTTCTTAATTATAGGGTAAGTAATAAATCAATGACCTTATCACGAATTACGAGAAACAAGAGTACAAGGCAAAATCAATGAAAAAGCGGAGTTTACACGAAGTAAATGAGCATTTTGATATTGATTTTAACGCCGTAATATTGCTTCGCAGTATTCGTGAAAGGATATTGTTAGTACAGACGAACTAGACGTGAACGCTCACGCGACATCTTCTTCTGATGACGCTTTACCGCAGCAGCAAGTTTGCGTTTACGAATTGATGTTGGCTTTTCATAAAATTCGCGACGACGAACTTCAGATAATACACCGGCTTTTTCACAAGAACGCTTAAAACGACGTAATGCTACGTCAAACGGTTCGTTTTCATTAATCTTCACAAAAGGCATAATATTCCTCTATATTTTCTCGTTACTTTTTCGCTACAATGCTCAAAAGGGCGCGCTATTTTAAACGCAGCCGCCCAACAATGCAAAGAGATCACAGGTTAATCCGCTAATTTCTTTGATATTTACTCCCAAAAAAGCTGCAAATCACTCAACTTACAGGATATCGGCAGAATTTATGCGCGTTTTAGGCATTGAAACATCCTGTGATGAAACAGGCATCGCGGTATATGACAGCGAAGCCGGTATTATTGCCGATGTGCTGCACAGCCAGATAAAGCTGCACGCGCAATACGGTGGCGTGGTACCGGAACTGGCCTCACGTGACCATGTACGTAAAATTATCCCCTTAATAAACAAAGCTTTAGAACAGGCCCAACTGTCTAAACAGGATATCGACGGGGTGGCGTATACCCGTGGCCCTGGTCTTTTAGGTGCTTTACTCGTCGGCAGCTCGGTCGGCCGCTCGCTGGCCTATGCCTGGGATGTGCCTGCCATTGGCGTGCACCATATGGAAGGCCACTTACTCGCACCGATGCTGGAGAACGAGCCTCCGGCCTTTCCGTTTGTCGCTTTGCTGGTCTCCGGTGGCCATACCCAGCTTATTTCGGTTAAAGGCATCGGGCAATATGCGTTACTCGGCGAATCCATCGATGATGCCGCCGGTGAAGCGTTTGATAAAACGGCCAAGATGATGGGGCTGCCTTACCCCGGCGGCCCGGAGCTGGCCAATCTCGCCACAAAAGGCAAGCCCGGCCAGTTTAAGTTGCCCCGCCCAATGACCGACCGCCCCGGCCTGGACTTTAGTTTTAGCGGCTTAAAAACCGCAGCACTCACTGCCTGGCAGCAATCAGAGCAGACACCACAAACACAGGCCAATCTTGCTTATGCCTTTGAAGAAGCGGTAGTGGAAACCATTGCAATTAAATGCCGCCGCGCACTGGAACAAACCCAGATGAAAACACTGGTAATCGCCGGAGGGGTAAGCGCCAACACCCGGCTACGGGCACGTCTGACTGAACTGGTAAAAAAATATGAAGCTGAAGTTTATTACCCTCGACCGGAATTTTGCACCGATAACGGCGCTATGATTGCCTACGCTGGAACGCAACGCTTGCTTGCCGGGCAACAACAAGACCTCGACTTCTCCGCTACGGCTCGCTGGCCGATTGAGTCCCTTGATAGCACGGTCTAATGTTGTAACCAGGCTTTAACGACACTGATAAGCCAATATTTTACTGTATTTTGTATCGTAAACTAGGCGACTATAGCCACGATTATTTAACTCGGACAGTCCAAAACCTATAACTTTTCCCGAAGTATCGACAACATATACCGTTGGCTCCGGTTCAGCTTTTATCGCCTTAGCCAGCTTTACTCTTGTATTCTGTTCAACCTGTAGCTTTATACAATTGCGGGTTTCTAATTTTGTACCTAACAGCTCCCGCTTACCCTTATAAAGCGGCAAAGCAAAAATCGTAATATCTTTTGCTGTAGCTTTATCGGCAATATTCTGCATTTGTGTTTTATTCGATATGCCTAACTCAAGTTGCATTGCTTCAAGTCGTTGCCCATCATGAATTTTATCAACATTTTTTATAAGTGTACGTGCCTGTGTGCCCAGCATTAAAACAGCAATAATGGTTACGTTTTTCTTACTTAGCACACTCACTTTTTTGGGCCATAAGTGAAAGTACAGAATTAAAGACAACAACAGGGAAATAATAGTTGGTGTTGTGTAACGCCCTACTAATGCGGCTTTTAATCCAATATCAACCCGCGCCGCAGAAATAAGCAAAGCACCAATTAAGTAATAAGCAATAAAAGCCAGTACGGACAAATGCAAGGGTTGACGCCTTTGTGATAATACTTCTTTGCTAACAATAATAATCAAATACAAATGCAACAGCCCCAGCAAGAATGAACCCACCAGGCTTTTTAACGGTGAACCAAGGTATTCTATAAAAAATAAAACAATTCTTACATTTTCTGTTTTCAGGTTCTTAAGAATAGAATGATCGTGCTGAGGTGTTTGATAATCTGCCATAAACCACCAGAAACCAATAACCATGATAAAAAACAATACTGTTGAATACTTCCAGTTTTGTTTTAATAGCAGCGACAAAACAAACATAACCGGCAATACCAGTATTCCGTTTGCCATTGAGCCGACAGATGCAATGCCCAACAGACATGCCAGCAAAAAATAAACCGATTTATTTTTTCCGATATCTTCTGACATTGCCAGAAAATAAAAAGCCATCAGAGGCAAAAGATAAGCAAACCAGAACTGGCTCTGAAAGGCCCAGATAATATTTTCGTCCTGTTTCCATGAAAAAGAAAAAACCGTCAGCAAAATAATAAAATAAAACAGTTTTTCTTTGTTCAGGGAATTTTTTAAAAGTTTGTTTACATAAACCAGTAACATTGCCCAGCAACTAACAAGCAGGAAAACATTCAGAGGAATAAGCAAACGTGATAACCCTGAAAAATATTCAAGATCCACAAAGAAAAACAGTCTGGATAACAGCAGACGATGCTCATTATGCTGATTGAACCAGGCTGTATTATCACCCTTTAACAAGTCCAGATAGAAATTAATATAGCCTTCCCACATATCACCAGCAGGCACCGGCGAATAAAAACGATAAGCACCGATAAACACAGACACTATGTAAAACAGCCCCAAAAATGCAAGCAGCTTGTTTTGCTTTATTATTTGTAGATTCTTTTCTGAAAAGATTCGTTTAGTTATATTCAATATTTGCTTCTTCGATTTATCAAGTTTATTAGCGTGACTAATTCTACATGTTTTTCAGGTTATTTTTGCTAAAGTATAACTAATATTTCAAACCACAGGCTAAACAGAACTTTTAATGAAGCATTGGCTATTCCGGCGTAGACGCCGTCGTTCACTTAAAACCCGTCCCAAACTCTGGCGCTACAGTGTTTATCTGTTTCGTATTCTTATGCTGCTGCTGGTGGTTGATATTTTTTATATCAGCACTATCTGGCCAGACTGGTCAGAATATGGTCGGGGTACGGTTAAAAAAACAAAGTTTATTCAGGGTTACGAAGCACGCCGTAAAAAAAATCCACAATTACCCAGGCTAAAATGGAAACCGGTTGCAATGAACTGGATCCCGAGAACAATGCGCAATGCCGTGATCGTTGCCGAAGATTCACGTTTTTATCAGCATACCGGTTTTGACCTTGACGCATTAAAAGAGGCAATGGAATACAATGTTGAGCATATGGACTTTAAATACGGTGCCAGCACTATTTCCCAGCAAACAATAAAAAATATGTTTTTAAGTGCATCAAAAAATCCTTTACGCAAATGGCATGAACTTATTCTGACCATTGGCATGGAAATCAAACTGAGTAAAACACGGATACTTGAAATTTATTTAAATGTTGCCGAATTTGGCAAAGGTATTTTCGGCGTTGAGGCTGCATCACAATATTATTATGGTATATCGGCTCATACTCTTTCCATGTGGCAGGCCGCAGAACTTGCCGCGACCTTACCCAGCCCGGTAAAACATAACCCCAGGACTCAAACAAAACGATTTAAACGCCGCGCTAAAAAAGTATATCGTTACTTAAAAATTCTTTACAGTAAACCTAAAGCCCGTTAATCATCAACGGATGACGCACCTGCATATATAAATCGCCCTTCCAGTTGTATACCCAGCCCCGAATTTTTATTATCCTGTTTTTAATTTTTTTTAAACGTAACTTTTGTAAATTAATATTTTTAAAATATTTAAAATCTTTTCGCTTTATTCTTACGGTAAATTTTTTTGTCATTTGCAACCAGATCGAATCACGACTTTGACCAACCCGGATCACCTTGCCTTTTATAAACTTAAAGCCCCTGTCGGTTTTATTTAAAATGTCAGCATTCTGGTAACTAAATACATCACCTGACCACATATTCTTTTTTTTCTTTCTGGCCTGTTGTTCCAGTTTAAAATAACAATCTGTTAGTTTTAAATTGGGTGGCACAACAATCGCGCTGGCCAGGCCGTTTTTAACCAGCATTGCATTGAGATTTTTACCATTGCTTAAAAAAACATGTGCCAGCAAACGGCCATAGCGATCTTTTTTGTCTGCAGCAAACTTTAGTTTGATTTTTTTATTTTTCTCAAGTTGTTGAGCAACAAATTGTCTGGCCTGTAATGCAAAAGGCTCACTCAGGTTCTGGTAGTGCCCCAGTTCCGGGGTATTAATGCCGATCAGTCTGACTTTTGATTTATCCGTTAACACAAGGGTATCACCATCAACAATACGCTTAACCTGTGCTGTCACATCGTAGTTACGGGTACGGCAATCCGCCCAGGCCGTTACCACCACTAAACTTGATGCAATAAAAAAGGCGCTCAGTCTGAGCGCCTTTTTAGTCATACATAACAGCATCATTTTATTTTGATGACATACCGTATTTCTGACGGAACTTGTCAACTCGACCTGCGGTATCAACAATTTTTTGCTTACCCGTATAAAAAGGGTGGCAGCTTGAACATACTTCAATTGCCAGCTCGTCTTTACCAACAGTTGAACCGGTTTTGAATGTATTTCCGCAACTGCAGGTAACAGTTACTTCAGAATATTTAGGATGGATATCCGCTTTCATTTTGAGCCTCACATTGTCATCGCATCGCCACCAAAGCCTGCAAGTTTACAGATTCAGCACCATGCTAAAAAATCAGGCGGCAATAATACGGAAAACAACGCTGTTCAGCAAGCATAATCGCCAAAAACGGCTAATTTAGCTAACTTCGGGCAAAGGCAGCACGGTTAAAGGGTAAAACAGTGGCACTGCGGCGTGGTTTGGCGGGTTGACGGCCTTCAACCATATCGGCCAGTTCGCGGTATTTTGCCCCAAGTTCATGGAAGGATTGCCACATCATTTCAGAAATGGCGATGGTTGCAGCAAGTGGATTTGAGGCACGTTCACGTACCCGGTCAATTTTCCATTGTAAACAGCGCAGACGTTCACGATGCACTTCCGGTACGCTTTCTATATAGGCATTGATCCTTTTCGTTCTTAAATGCTCAAACGAATTCGGGCTGTCTTGCCAAAGTTCCATCCATTTTTCAAAAGTCAGTTCGTTCGTTTTTGTGTTATTCGTATTTCCTGTCATTTCCGGTACCTGCGTTTACACCTTCAATTAAGATTAACCAACGAACTAAAACGCCAATATGG
>JALTLP010000122.1 GCA_027001895.1 Chromatiales bacterium
TCATAATGCCCCAGACGGTTCCAAATAAACCCACATAAGGACTGGTGGAACCGACTGTGGCGAGGAACGACAGATGGTGTTCGAGTTTTTCAATTTCACGATTGGTTGCTACCCGCATGGCCCGGTGTGCGCCATGTACAACGTCCATGGTATCAAAACCTTTACGATTTCTAAGCTGGGCAAATTCTCTGAAACCGGCTTCAAAAATAGATTCGGCGCCGGTAAGACGATCCCGTCTGGCTGAAACACTTTTATATAATTCACTTAATTCAATACCCGACCAGAAACGTTCTTCAAAACGTCGGGCATTCTTTTTGGCACGCTTGATGGTTGCCCCCTTAATAAAGATAACCATCCAGGACAATATCGAGGCTAATAAAAGCAACAACATCACTATCTGAACAATAAAACTGGCATCAAGTACCAGACGTACAATCGACATATCCGCTGACACGGCTTACTCCCCTGTTATTTTATCCAGAATTTCTTCCGGTATGACTGCGGGTTTAAATGCGCTTGCATCCAGACACGCTATTTTAATTTCGGCTTTTGCCAGTATTTCCCGTTTACTGTCACCGCAACTATCCTGGTTTTTATCAGCACTACGCTCAACCGTTTGCTCAAAAGTAATACTGGCTTTGCCTTTTTTATTCATTGTTGCTGTGACAACAAGATAGTCATTAAATTTCGCTGGCAGTAAATAATCTATTTTTACCTGACGTACCGCAAAAATAACACCGAGCCTGTCACGCAAATCATCCTGTTGCAGGCCCAGCTCTCGTAACCATTCGGTTCGCGCACGTTCCATAAACTTCAGATAATTAGCGTAATAAACCACTCCGCCAGAATCGGTGTCTTCATAGTAAATGCGAACCGGCCATTTAAATGTATTTTGGTTAGATGTATTACAACTTGGATTTTTCACAAAACAATAACTTTTTTATATTTCCAGATCCTGCTGGCCTGTAGCAGAACCTGCATTTTTATTATGGGTTGCCGGTGGCGTTAAACCAAAATGACGATACGCCTGCTGGGTTGCCGTTCGGCCTCGCGGGGTTCGCATCATAAAGCCCTGCTGAATTAAAAAGGGTTCCAGAACATCTTCGATAGTACCACGTTCTTCACCAATAGCCGCCGCCAGACTTTCTACCCCTACCGGGCCACCATCAAACTTCTGCATAATAGCCAGTAATAATTTCCTGTCCATCATATCAAAACCTTCAACATCAACATCGAGCATATTGAGTGCTTTTTCTGCAATATCACCCGAAACATTGCCGTTTGATTTTACTTCGGCATAGTCCCGCACCCGCCTTAATAAGCGGTTAGTAATACGTGGCGTACCACGAGAACGTTTTGCAATTTCGACTGCACCCTGCTTGTCCAGTTCTACACCTAAAATACCGGCCGAGCGCTCAACAATATGCACCAGTTCATCCTGCTGATAAAATTCCAGTCGCTGCACAATTCCAAAACGATCACGTAAAGGCGAGGTTAATGAACCGGCACGGGTTGTCGCACCAATTAAAGTAAACGGTGGTAAGTCGAGTTTTATCGAACGTGCTGCAGGACCTTCACCTATCATAATATCCAGTTGGTAGTCTTCCATTGCCGGATAAAGTATTTCTTCCACGACCGGGCTTAAACGATGAATTTCATCAACAAATAAAACATCATGTGGCTCAAGGTTGGTTAACAATGCGGCCAGATCACCTGGGCGCTCCAGTACCGGCCCGGAAGTATGTTTTAAATTTACATTTAATTCATTGGCAATAATATTGGATAAGGTAGTTTTACCCAGCCCCGGCGGGCCAAAGATTAAAACATGGTCCAGTGCTTCTTTGCGGTTGCGTGCTGCCTGGATAAAAATATCCATCTGCTCACGCACGGATTGCTGACCGATATAGTCCTGCAATTTTTTTGGGCGTATCGCACGGTCGAGGGAATCTTCTCTGGTTTGTGCAGATGCTGTTATAAGTCGGTCATTATCTATCATACTTAACCTTTAAGCCGTAGCCCTGTTTTTTAACGCTGCACGTATTAATTCGCCACTACTGAGCTGCGTTCCATCTAAGTCGGCTATAGCCTGTTGTACCATCATACTGGCTTCCTGCGGTTTATAACCCAGTGCTATCAGTGCGCTGGTCGCTTCTGCTGTTTCGTCTTTTGCAATCGCAACGGGTTCGCTTTGTTCCGTTGCTGGAAGACTTGCAGGTAACCAGTCTTTTAATTTGTCACGGACTTCGATAATCAGTCGTTCTGCCGTTTTTTTGCCTATGCCCGGCAGTTGTACCAGCGCTTTGCTATCATTTTCATTAACACAGCGTGCAAATTCCTGAGCCGAAATACTGGATAAAATGGATAATGCCAGCTTGGCACCCACCCCGTTTACTTTTATTAAAGTACGAAACAGACGCCGCTCATCGTCAGCAATAAAACCACACAGCAACTGTGCGTCTTCACGCACTATCATATGGGTAAACAGGGTAATCGTTTGTTCGGGCTCTGGTAAGGAATAAAAAGTATTCATCGGCACTTCTACTTCGTAACCGACACCCTGCACATCGACAACAATCATCGGCGGGTTCTTTTCTATGACTTTACCTGTTAATCGACCTATCATTTATTATTTTGTCTTTTAATTAAATTCTTGTCCGGCGTTTTCGTGCAGAACGTTTAAATGCTGCCATTTGTTTTAAGTCTGTTTTATTTTTTTCGGACTGTGGCGAATGCTTATCAACAGCCTGCCGGTAACGTGTCAGGCTTGCACGTAAATGTGCATGACATAAAGCAATGGCCAGTGCATCGGCCGCATCTTCCTGCGGAAACTTGTTTAAACCAAGCAACACCTTGACCATATGCTGCATTTGTACCTTACTGGCATTGCCTTTACCAACGATGGCCTGTTTTATTTCTCTTGGTGTATATTCACTAACCGCAATATCCTGGTTGGCTACTACGCAAATTGCAGTACCACGTGCCTGGCCTAACTTCAGCGCCGAGTCGGCATTGCGATGCATAAAGACTTTTTCGATAGCCATTTCTGTTGGCTGGTATTCGGCAATAAGCTCGGACAAACCGCGAAAAATCGATTTAAGCCTGATGGCTAAAGAATCGTCTGGCGTTCGAATACAACCACTGTTAACCCAGCAACTTTTATTTTGTGTAACGTCAATAATGCCATAGCCCGTAATGCGTGAACCCGGGTCGATACCGAGTACCCGCGTTGTCGAGTCTGTTTTATCCTGCTGTGTCAGTTCTGTATTCGTAGGCCTGTACCTTTAATTATCCAATGCCTGCATGACTTCTTCTGTAAAGTCTGCATTAGTGTAAACGTTTTGTACATCATCGAGGTCTTCGAGTACATCAATCAGGCGCATCACCTTTTGTGCATCATCCACTTGCAGATCAACACTGGTGGATGCGGTCATGGTAACCTCGGCATGTTCCGGTTCTAACGAGGCAGCTACCATGGCATCTTTTACTTTTAAAAATTCTTCCCAGGCAGTAATCACATCGATGCTGCCATCATCGTTTGTAACCACATCTTCGGCACCGGCTTCGAGCGCCTGTTCCATAATTTTGTCTTCGTCGCTACCGGCCGGGTAACTCAGTATACCCTGTTTGGTAAACAGATAAGCCACCGAGCCGTCGGTCCCCAGGTTGCCACCCGATTTGCTAAACGCATGGCGGACTTCTGAAACTGTACGGTTAATATTGTCGGTTAAACACTCGACTAAAACCGCTACACCGTTTGGACCATAACCTTCGTAGCGTACTTCGTCATAGTTTTCGTTATCACCAGCACCGGCACCGCGTTTTACTGCGCGCTCAATGGTATCGCGGGTCATGTTACCGCTAAGGCCCTTGTCTATTGCTGCACGTAAACGTGGGTTGGCATCGGGATCGCCGCCCCCCATTTTTGCTGCAACAACAATTTCACGGATTAACTTGGTAAATAATTTACCACGTTTTGCATCCTGAGCTTTTTTACGATGTTGAATATTCGCCCATTTACTATGACCTGCCATACTGTCTCCAAACGTCTTCTTCTATGTGAATCAATCAGTTATATACGGTTAAAGCCGGATTTTACCATTACTGGTGGCTTTACGCAGGCGAAAAAGGCTGGAAAAGTATGAAAACGATGGATTTAAGCCCTGACAATGCATTTCGCCGATAGCAAAGTGAACTCAGTCGGGAGTAAAACGCGTCAGCTCAGGCTGAAACCAGGGTTTGGCTAACCCTGGTCGTCGTCAGGAATATAGATGGCAGTACGTTCCAGAGTCGGGTTTTGTCCGGAATCGAATGTAAATTCGTGGCTGCCAATTTTTATAATATCGCCATGCTTTAATAGCTGGCGGTCAACCCGCTCTTCGTTAACAAAGGAGCCGTTTGTTGATTCCATATCCTGAAGATAGAAATCCTGTGTATCGTCAAGGTACGGATTTTTTTCTGCAATAATGACGGTATGCAAGCCACTGATTGCATAGTCGTCTATATGCACATCGTTATCGGAATTACGGCCAATGGTTGTGGCTGCTTTTTCCAGTGGGTACGTGCGGATATTAATACCGTCGTGTTTAAGAATTAATTTTGCCAACTTAACAACACCCTAACCTGACTATGTTTAAAAATCTGTCGAGTAACAAAGCAACTGTATTTAATGCTGTTCCTGAAATTCCAGCATGGTACCGGATACTTCGATAACATCACCCGGTGATAGCAATTCGCTTTTTACCCCGATAGCCGTGTTATTTAAAACCGGGGGCCGGGCATTTGTGGTGCCGCTCATTGGCATTAAATAAAATTTGCTGCCACGTTTTGCAATAACCGCCACCTGCCCACCTGGAGACCCCAGCGTGGTATAGGGCTTACTTAAGGAAATAACCTCACCTTTTTTAGGCCCCGATACAATCGATACCTGGTACTTCTTTGGAACATCGTCAGATTCTTTCTTTTCAGATTGTGGTGAAATCATCACCGTGCGTTCAAACTCGTTGGTCTTATCATCAACAAATTTAAATTCATGCCGGCCGATTTTAATCATGTCGCCATGATTTAACTGCCTTTTTGTTACCGGTTTGCCATTAAGGCTGGTGCCATTGGTGCTGCCCAGGTCTTCCACATAAGCATTTTGCAGCATAAGGATTGCCGCATGTTCACCACTTACTGTTGGATCATCGATATGTATCGTATTCGATGGTTTGCGACCAATCGTAATGCGTTCCTGCTCCAGTACAAACTCTTTTATAACTGCTCCATCATGGGTCAATATTAATTTAGGCATGCCTTTTATCCTGTCTAAATAAATCTGCTTTTATCATTTTAACTTTTTGGTATCTGTAATACTACGCTACAGAACCTTCGTAACCTTTATCGTCTGAGAATGCTTCGCGTATAGTCATTAAAATAACCGAGATATTATCTTTACCACCTTTCTCATTGGCAGCCGCTATTAACTGTTTTGCGGCATCCTGCAAACTGCCCTGATTATCTGTAAGAATAGCTGATATTTCTTCATCTATCACAAGATCCGACAAGCCATCAGAGCATAACAGGAAAATATCGCCGGATTGTATCTCGTGTTCAATTAAATCAACTTCGACTTCTTCACTAATACCCAGTGCACGGGTAATTAAATTACGACTTACTGCGGAATAGGCTTCTTCTTCGGTGAGGTAACCATTATCAACCATTTCCTGAACCAGCGAGTGGTCAGTTGTTAACTGTGTGAGTGTGTCACCATTATTAACATACATTCGTGAGTCTCCCACATTGGCGATACGTGCCACGCCATTGTGTATCAGGCTCATTACCAGCGTGGTTCCCATCCCGGCGTATTCTGTATTTTCCTGAGCCTGTTCATAAATTTCGGTATTGGCATAGGTAATGGCTTCGTAAAGTGCATCGTTATAATCA
>JALTLP010000123.1 GCA_027001895.1 Chromatiales bacterium
GGAAGAAATATGGCTAAATATCGGAATGGAAAACTAATCAGCAATAAAGTTTCACAAAAAATATTTAGTAAGCTTCATAAGGGCAATCTCTACATCATAGAAGCTATCGTTGTACATCAAACGGGGCACCGACAGCTAAACACACGTTTAATTCATATAAAACTTCCTCAAATGGTGCGCACTTTTTGATAGATAAAAAAGGCCAAATTTACCAAACAGCTTTACTTACTAAGATGACATATCATGTCGGTAAAATTAAATCCCGCTGCATAAAAAAAAGGCTTGTACAGCTTCAGAATTAAAGAAAGCAAACTCAATCTATTTACAAAAAGGAAAATCCTATTCTGTCCGACTTAGAAATTTATATAAACATGAACTCAAAAAAAACTATCCTGACAGATATCCATCAAATAAAGACTCAATAGGAATTGAAATAGTTGGCGACTACAACAAAGTTAAAAAGGCTTATGAAAAAGTCAATAGCCTACAGAACAGCTCTTTAAAATGGCTGGTTAATACCCTAGGAATACATCTTGTTTTAGATAAACATGACGTTTATAGACACCCAGAAGTATCATATAAACAACCATCAGAAGCGAGTACAGCCACATGGTAAAATTTTTAAAAATAATTGGCATTTTACTTTTTATTTATCTGCCTGCTTGTACTGCATCGGATAATGCAACTGCTCAACTAAAAATGCAGGACATCATCGTTACTACAGCAGGAACAGATGAAACAGGTAGCTTTTGTCAAAAATTTATCCTGACAAATAACCAGGCTGTTGAATTCTTTGCTAAAGCTCATCTGATATTCTCAAAAACAATGCATGATAAGTACGACTACTTGCCCTGCTATATTTGAGGTAAATCAAAACTAAAGGAAACAAATTGCACATGGGAAATCCGTGCTGGCGGAACAGCAGAGGTCAGCTGTAATAAGCAACATTATATTCTTGCATGTGATAAATGTGAGCAGATATTACGAGATCCAGAATAGAAAACTTGCAAACTATTTTTTAATCGGGCAATACCGTTTCACTTGCAAACAAGTCGGTTACTTCTTCGCGTTTACGAACAAGGTGTACCTTACTTCCATCCACCATCACTTCAGCTGCACGTTCGCGGGTGTTGTAGTTTGAACTCATGGTAAAGCCATAGGCACCGGATGAGCGTACTGCAAGGTAATCACCTTCGCTGATTTGCAGCCTGCGATCTTTCCCTAAAAAGTCCCCCGTTTCACATACCGGGCCAACAATGTCGTAATTTCTTTCTGCAACATCACTACCCGCCTTTTCATTTAGCGGAATAATTTTTTGCCAGGCAGAGTAAAGCGCCGGTCGCATCAGGTCGTTCATGGCTGCATCAACAATCGCAAAGCTTTTACCACCATCGGCAGACTCTTTTATATATTCAACTTTCGTTACCAGAATACCTGCATTACCTGCAATCGCCCGACCCGGTTCTATCAACAATTTAAATTGCCTGTCACCCAGCACTTTGGCAACCGCTTTGGCATAGTCTGCGGGCAAAGGCGGTTGCTCGTCGTCGTACTGGATACCCAGCCCACCGCCAAGATCAATATGGCTTAATTGAATACCTTTACTTTCCAGCCGTTCTATTAAAACCAGCACTCGCTTGAGTGCATCAACGAACGGGGACAGCTCGGTTAACTGTGAACCGATGTGGCAATCAACGCCCTGCACCGTTATATTCGGTAAAGCTGCTGCCTTAACATAAACCGCTTCGGCTTCTTCTATGGCGATGCCAAATTTGTTTTCTTTTAAGCCGGTTGAAATATAGGGGTGTGTTTTTGCATCCACGTCAGGATTAACCCGCAGTGATACTGGCGCCTGCAGGTTCATCTGGCTGGCAACCTCATTCAGGCGCAGCAATTCGGATTCTGACTCAACATTAAAACAATAAATACCCAACTCCAATGCACGTTGCATTTCATCGGCGCGCTTGCCCACCCCGGAAAAAACAACTTTTTTCGGGTCACCACCGGCTGCAACCACTCGCTCCAGCTCACCCAGTGAAACAATATCAAAACCCGAACCCAGTCTTGCCAGCACATTGAGTACCGCAATATTGGAATTGGCTTTTACCGCATAACAAACAAGGTGGTCGTGAGCCTGTAAGGCATTATCAAAAGCCTGCCAGTGACGTTCAAAAGTGGCACGCGAATAAATATAACACGGTGTGCCATGAGTATTAACGATGTCGCTTACGGCAACGTCTTCAGCATAAAGCTGACCGTTCTTATATTGAAAATAGTCCATACTCTTATTCTGTTTCTGTGTTGTTAGTATCCGTGGTAGCCGGTTGTTTTGCCTTTTCTGGCTTATCTTTTTCTGGCTTATCTTTTTCTGGCATAGCCTTCTGTTCGGTTTTCTGCTCAGTTTCCGCAGTTGTTTTTGGCATATAAAGCGGCCCTTTTTTGCCACAAGATACACTGAACAGTAACGCAAAACCGGCTAAAAGAAATGTTTTTGCTCGCTTACCAGAAATTAATTTTTTACTATTTAAATATGCCATTTTACTGAATTTATTAAGTGACTTTACAGGCCGAAGTATACCGCGTCATCGGCAAAATCACACACCTTAAAAGCCTTTTACCTCTGTAGCGACAACCGTTAAACTCATCACTATGCGTATTCAAACCAACATTTTTATCTGGGGATTTTTTGCTTTTTTAGTGCCGCTGACCACGCTGGCACTGATTGCAACCTATTACAGCCAGTCCAGTTATTTAAAAGATGTTGAAAAAAATGTACACCAGAACCTGGTCGTACTATCAAGTGAAATCCAGCGTCGGCTTAATGCAGACCGCAATCTGACTCGTGGCCTGTCAGAAGCGCCGGTTGTGCAGGATTTTCTGAGCATTCTGAATGATATTGACCAGCAAAAGTTACCCGCGGACTTCCAGCTGCAAATGGAAACCATTAACCAGTTCTTTGAAGGTTTTCAGACCATTATTCCGGGCATTTTTTTTATTCGGGTGCTCGACAGCCAGGGAAACACCCTGGTAAAAGTAAGCCATAACAAGCGTAGCCCGGCTGCATATGAAAGCCTGCAGGGGTTTTCCTACGCCGAGCAGGAACTGAATAACCCCGCCTTTGTGCAACAGTTAAAGTTACTGGCGAAAAACGAAGTCAGCTCTATTGTATTACCGCATAACAGGGCACAAACAAATCTGCTTAGTAACCTTGCGTTACTCGATAATGTGATTCCACTGTATTATAAAAACAGGTGGGTGGGCGCGCTCAGTCTGACCTTGCTAGGCGAAGATATTGATAAAATTTTAAACCACGCTGTGCGTCCTTTTGCTGGCAAGTTATTAATTGTTGAAAACAACCCGGATATAAAAAACCGCCACGGCATGATTCTTTATGATGATAACCGTAAGCTGCAAATTTCCCATGCCCGACCCAATGCAAAATATTTACAGGACACAAAACTAAGCATGTTGCTTGAAAATAGCTTTGATAACGACAATAACACTTTTCATCCTGCAAACACCGGTTCAACAATTTACAGCCATGAATTCACTCCCTACCCGAACCAGTTTATAAGCTGGTTAATCTATATTAACATTTCAGATCAGGTTATTACCCAACCCTATGAAAAAATACGTTTTACTATCTGGAGCGTTGCCGCACTGACGCTGTTACTGGGTCTGATACTTACGCATATTGGTGCACGGCAAGTTACCCGTGCGTTGTCGTCTTTAGTGGTTAACTTTAAAAAGTATGCGCAAGGCGAGCATGACCAGGTGGCTGATACCAGCCATTGTGTTGATGAAATAAAAGACCTTGGAAACGCCTTTAATGAAATGACCCATACGCTCAATGCAGCACACAAAGAAAGAGATAAAGCGCAACAAATGATGCTGCAAAGCAGCAAACTGGCCAGTATCGGTCAGATGGCTGCGGGTATTGGCCATGAAATAAATAACCCGCTGAATAATATATTGTCCTACGCCAAGCTGGCGCTGCGTAACTTACAGGATGTTGAAAATATTTTAAGTGATGATAAAAAACAAACGCTAATATCGGATATTCAGTCATTGCGTGAAGAAACCCTGCGCGCATCTGAAATAGTAAAAGGCATTATGAACTTTGCCCGCCAGGTACCACCGAAATTTTCTGACTTTGAAATAAAACCCTGGATTGAAAACAGCCTGTCATTGGTACAGCAAACAGCCAATGATCATGCCGTTAAATTAAAACTTGATTATAAACCCGATGCAGCAGCCACTTATAACGGTGACCGAGGTCAACTGCAACAGGTTCTGGTTAACCTGTTGTTAAACGCTATCCAGGCTTCGGAAAAAAACAATACCGTAGATGTCTGCGTGGATTACTATCACGATAGTATCAAGGATCAGGATTATCTGATGATTAGCATTTTCGATAGCGGCAATGGTATAGAAGAAGAAGCACTCAACCTTATTTTTGATCCTTTTTTTACTACCAAGGATCAGGGGGAAGGCACTGGCCTGGGGCTTTCTATCAGCCTGGGTATTGTGCAGGACCACAATGGTACAATAACGATATCTAACCGAACAGATAACCGGGGTGTGCTTGCACAAATACTTTTGCCACTGCAAAGCAGATAGTTCGCCACTTATTTTACGTTATACTAATAAACATTATGTCCACACCATCAAAACCCTTTATTTTCTTTATTGATGACGACCCGAAAACCGGGGAGTTAATGCAGCGCTTTTGTGCCGGCAGTAATATGCAATGCACGGTATTTAACCATCCAGAAGATGCTTTGTGTGCGTTTAAAGACTCCCCTGCTGTTGACTTAATAGTAAGCGACTTACAAATGCCCGGCATGAGCGGTATCGAATTACTTACTGAAGTTCGCAAACTGAATAAGGAAATTCCATTTATTATTTTAACCGGCTACGCCAATGTCGATAACGCAATCGAAGCCCTGCGGCTGGGCGCGAATGACTTTTTGAAAAAACCATTCGATATGGATGAGTTGCTCATACTTATAAACAAAACCCTGCAACACCGCGCACTGCAACTGGAGAACAGGCAACTTAAGCAACAGCTACAACAAACGCAGGATATTGAAGGGCTGATTGGCAAGTCCAGACCGATGCAGGATATTTACCACCTTATTAAAAAAATTGCCGACATTCGCTGCCACGTTATTATCGAAGGTGAGTCGGGCACCGGTAAGGAAATGGCAGCACGTGCCATTCATACAGAAAGCCATTTTGCAGACAAACCCTACGTAGTCATTGACTGCGGTGCGCTCACCGACACATTACTGGAAAGTGAATTATTCGGTCACGAAAAAGGCGCGTTTACCGGCGCAACGTCCACAAAAAAAGGCTTACTCGAAACCGCCAGAGGCGGCACCGTGTTTCTTGATGAAATCGGCAATATTTCCGATGCCATGCAGGCAAAGTTACTGCGTGTGATTCAGGAAAATCAGGTTACCCGGGTAGGCGGTTTAAAACCCATTAACATTGATGTGCGTTTTATTGTAGCTACCAATAAAAACATTGAAGAAATGGTGCAGTCCAAAGTTTTTCGGGACGACCTTTACCACAGGCTGAATGTTATAAAATTTCGTATGCCCAGCCTGCGTGAACGCACTGAAGATATCCCGTTTTTGCTACAACATTTTATCGACCGCTATGCATCACGTTATCAACGTAACGTAACCGGCTTTGCTTCTGATTCCATGCAAAAATTAATGGACTACCGCTGGCCCGGCAATGTGCGTGAGTTACAGAATCTGGTGGAACGCCATATTGCATTGGCCGATAAACCAGTAATGAGCGTTGAAGGACTGAGCGACACCGGCAACAATACTCAACTCGATAACGACTACCCCAACCTCGAAGAACTTGAGCG
>JALTLP010000124.1 GCA_027001895.1 Chromatiales bacterium
TTCTTGTTTTATTATTGTTTTTAATATGGATGTCTTGTTTATTGTCTTGTTTATTGGTCACTCAAAAGGCACGGAGCAAGACCTGACCCCCTATCTGTGCGATCATTGCAAGTATGACCAAAATTAGAACTAAAAGCATCGATATTGAACATTTTACGTGGGTTTTCTATAGTAGCCTGACTAACCATTATTTATTATCTCCATATAATTTATTAACAACTGAAAGAAATTAAATAAACTGAGCGATTAAATAAATCTATCCCAGTTTTCGGGGTGACTTCTTAGCTGATTATTTATTGATGTTTTAAGAATAAGTGGGGGCAGAACAGAAACCCCTTTTTACAATAATTGCATAAAATAAATCAGTCGCGTTTATTAATAACTAATTAAAAAAGAGAAGATCTAAGCTATGTTTTTTCTTATAATCTTCCAGACAATTAAAACAAACACCATCCATTGGAGGTAGTTTAGCCTTTATCAAATCATAAGACTCTTCATTCATTACATCATTACACAAATTCAAGCCTGAATCCAAAAACTCATTTTCAGTTATGAGATAACGATTAGTTGACAAATACTCATCACCATCATACAAATCAATTGAAATTATTTTTAAGTCACCATTTTTCACCGGTAGGTCATTCCTGATTTTTTCACATATACTGGCCGAAATTCGTTGAGCAAAACCTGAATCACCGTGCTTACTACAATTAATTAATCCCATTGTCACCTCGGTAATGGATCAGCATTTAACCTTTTTAATCCATTTCTTTTATAAAACTTTGCATAACTTAACTCATGCCTATTTATTTTCTTATGCCCTCCCGCTTCCAAAATATCACAGACATGTGAAACACAACTATTATTTATGGCATCGTACTCGCCTAAATTCTCATTTATTAATTGTTTTTGAAGATTTCTTGCCGCCTCAGCATTTGGTATAGGTATTTCAACTACAGCAACAGGTACTTCACCTTCAAATGCTTTATTCGATCTACGAATAGTTGTTGATGATTTATCATCTGAAGTTATGACCTGATCTGTATGATACGAGATGTCTCCATCAATTATCTCTATCGTTAAATGTCCTTCTTGATATCCATTCTCATATTGCCTAATTATTGCAACACCACAATCCCCTTCTTTGGCTGTCAACCCCAACGGATCCACCCACCCCGTCGGATTCGGTGCATACTGGTAGTTGTTTAGGCCGCCGAGTAAACCAATGGGGTCTTGTGTTATAAACTGCCCGCTACTGGGGTTATAATAGCGATGTCGGTTGTAATGTAAACCACTTTCTTCATCAAAGTACTGCCCCTGGAAGCGGATATTGTTTTCGATTTCGTCGACTTCTTTTAAGGCCACATTGCCGTAGGTTTTATAGCGCACTTTCCAGACGATTTGGCCTTCGTCGTTGGTGAGTTCTCTTGGGGTGCCGAGGTGGTCGAGGTGGTAGTGATAAATTTGTTCGTCTTGTACCAGTGCCACGGGTTTAAAGCTGTGCGGTTCGTAGACATAGGTTTTTTTAATGCTGTTTCGGCTTTCCTGCACCATCTGGTTTTCGGCCCAGAGGTAGCGGGTGGTGCCGAAGGCATCTTTCTTTTCGATGCGTCGACCGAGGGGGTCGTATTTGTATTCGGTGATTTGCCCTTCTTTATTCACCCCGGTGAGCTGATTTTGCAGGTTGTATTTGTAGCGGGTGATGCGTTGGCCGCCTTTACCGCGGGCTTCTTTTATTAAGTTACCGCGTTCGTCGTATTCAAACTTTTTATCGCCTTGCAGGGTGAGTCGGTTGCCTTTGATATGGGCGTTTTTATTTTCGTGCTGGTTTTGTTCGGCAATGGAAACAATATTACCGGCTGGGTCAAAGTCGAACTGTTCTTCTATGTTACCGGTGGTTTGTTTTAAGCGGTTCAGTTCGTCATAAAGATAGTGGGTTTCGACATTGCCGTCTTTTAAGTAGCTCAGGTTGTTGTTCTGGTCATAAGCATAATCACGCTGGATGATGTTTTGTTTGCTGGCCTGGTTGACGGCTTGTTGTTTGATAAGCCGGCCCATCGGATCGTAGTCGGTTTGGGTGGTGAGTGAACCTTGTTGGCGGGCGGTTTCTCGGCCAAACGCGTCATGGTGTATCTGGGTAATGATGTTGCCGTTGAGCTGGATTTCTTTTAGGCGCAGTTCATCAAACTGGTAGTCGATTTGTTGGCCGTCGGGTAAGGTGAGGCCGCTGCGTATCCCCGGCCATTGTGTTTGGTAGCCAATGTCCACGGCGGTGGACAGTATCCGATCAAAGCGGGCGGTTTTACCGGGTTCTAAATCACAATGGTGTTCGTTGACAAGGTTGCCGAACTTGTCGTATTTAAAGGTGAGGTACTGGTGTTCGTTATAGGTTTCGGTGAGTCGGCCGTTTTTGTCGTAAAGGTAGCGGCTTTGTTGTTTCTGGGTTTTGTCGGTGCGATGGGTGCTGGTTTTGGTCAGCATTTGGCCGAGGGCATCGCGTTCAAACTCGGTCATCACCCGCCCGGCATCAAGGTGTTTGATTAACTGACCGGCTTTGTTGTATTTATAATGTTGGGTGCGGCCGTCGAAGCCGGTTTCTTTTATTAGCCGTTCGCAGCCGTCGTATTCAAAACGATAGGCGTCACCGTTTTCGTTGATGAGTTCTTTGAGGTTGCGTTCTTTGTCGTAACGGTATTGCAGGGTAGTGCCATTGGCATGGATGCGTTTGACCACCTGCGATAAGCCATCGTATTCAAATTGGGTGGTTCGACCCTGTGCATCGGTGTAGGCGGTTAACTGGTTATTGGTGTTGTATTGGTAATGGGTTTGTTCTCCATTGGGGTGTTCAAGCTTTTCGATTTGTCCGGTTTTAGTATAAGTATAGCGGGTAATGCTGGGGTCGGTCTGGCCTTTTAATAATACATGGCGTTCGGTGATTTGCCCCCAGGCATCGTGGACAAATTGTTGGGTGTTGCCCTGGCTATCAACAATTTTTAGTAACTGGCCTTGTTCGTTCCAGTCGTAAACGGTTTTGTGGCCAAAGGGATCGGTTATTTGTTTGATTAGGCCGTTGGCGTTATACCGGTATCGGGTGGCTTTGCCATAGGGATCGATGTGTTTAACGAGTTGACCTTGCGCGTTGTATTCGCGTTGCCAGCCGATGCCGCTTTTGTCTTTAAAGCGGGTGGGCTTGCCTTTAAAGTAGCTGACGATTTCACTGTGGCCAAGCGCATCGCGGTAACCGGCGGGCTGGTTGTCAACACTATAAAAGTAACGTGTGGTGTGGCCTTCGGGGTTGGTGTAGGCGATCTTGCGGCCGTTTTCATATTGGTAACGATGTACACCGCCTTCGGGGTCGATTTCCTGTTCGATTTGGCCAAAGTCATTATAGATAAAGGTGGTGGTGTAGCCGCGGCTATCGGTGGCGCAACTGGCATTGTTGTCGGGATCCCATTTAAACGAATAGTCATAAATGCCATCGTCACCCCAGTTGCGGATACAACGTGCACGGCTGTCTTCGCCGTCCCATTGGTAATAGTAGCTAAAACCGGTGACCAGGGTGCGTTGCTGTATCAGGTGGTTTTTATAGTCGTAGGTTTCGCCCACTCCGGCGACATTGCGATGCGCGATTAAATCACCCTGTTCGTTATAGTCATACTCGGCGACGCATTGCGTCTCTTTCGTCTGCTCATTCTTAAGTGTGATGGCTGTTACCCGCCCATTCACGTCGCGCTTTAAATAAAAACTTTTTCCCCAGTTGCCTTCTATCTTGCTTAAGCTGTCATGGGCATCGTAGTAAAGGTTGATGGCAAAGCCCTGTTCGGTCTGGGCGTGCAGGCCTTTTTGTTCTGGTTGGTAGGCGCTATGGCGAATTTGGGTCAGTCGAAACTGATTGCTTTCACCAAGACGGGTAAAAACTTTGTCCCAGCTTTTTTCATGTTTTAATATAAAGCAATTCGCCGAAACACAGTCCAGATCCATGCCTTCATTTATCAGTTTGCTACGCTGGTTTAGCATTGGCCGTTTAAAGGTGAGTTGGCGACCTTCGTCATCATAAATAACAACGGTTTGTGATTTTAACTGCAATCGCTCACCGGCACTGTGCGTCCAGCCATGCCCCAGGCCACTGTCACGGCGATGGCCCGTACGATAAAAACGTTTCCAGACAAACGGCATCGGGCCCGGCAAGACGGTATCTTTTATTGGCAACACTTCTTCGCCCGAGACCATGCTGATGGGGCAACCCCGGGTTTCGGTTTCGTTGTTAGGGGCGGCGCCCGTTTCGGAGGAATCGCTCACGCTCGATGGGTTCGCATCCGTCACGGCGGTTTGATTGTTGGCAGCCTGCTCGCTGCTCGGTGCGGAAGTACTGCTGACGGGTTTACCGGTACTCGCCGGTCCGAGGCTGGCACTTTGAGATTGCCCACCACCACTGCTGCCGTGAATATTCATGGCGGGTTCAGCGACTTCGGCTTGATAGTGTTGCAGATAAAACTGCTTGTTCACCAATGCTTCGGCCAGGTATTCCTTGATAACATGCTTGTCCAGGATCGGTTTGGCATGGGGTTCAAGTTCTTTATACAACAAGTCCCATCTTGCTGGCCGGGTAATTTTTAGCTTGTTGATAAAGCTTAATGCTTCCCGTGCCCTGTTGAAGTTTTGAATAGTTGCTTTATTCGCACCCGCTGTGTCACGTCTAAGTTGATATTGCTGGCCTGTTCCATCGGTAAACATTATGTCCATATTTGCACCAATTCTTAAAATCTATACGAATAAGAGCTACCGATACTACCACAAACAATAAAATTCACCAGATGCCAATAACAAAGCTGTTATCGGTACCGCATAAAAAAAGAATATATATAAGGAATTTACGATATTGTAACGACTTTATCGAATTTCAAAACCAGGGTATTCAGAAACTATGCAATCAAGCTGTTTCACTGCATCAACGCGGGCCATCTTAGGCCCAATTTTTAACCAGTGCTGCATCTGTTCCAGTGCTTTTTGTCCGCCACAAACAACAACTTCGACGGATCCATTGGCTAAATTTTGAGCATATCCACTTAAACCCAGCGCCTTGGCCTGCTGCCGTGTGCTGGCACGAAAAAAACACCTTGCACTATACCTTTAATAATATAACGGCAACAATCTGGCATTTAAAAAACAACCGTTGCTTTCAAACCGGCATGCAGGTTTTTGTGCCTGCTTTTAAAACCGACAACGAGTTGAGGAGTCGTGGTGGTTTTATCATCTGCATATTCCAGTGCAATAATTTTTGCATTATAGGTTTTGCCTTTAACAATAACTTTTACCTTTTGCCCGAGGCTAACCTGCTCACTTTGTTGTGGCTTTATCGCGGCTCTGGCAAGGTATTCATTATTTGATGCCATGGTTATGAGGGGTGCCTGGGCAAACTTGTTGATAATTGCCTGCCCCACTTCAACCCTGCGTTTTAAGATAATACCCGCAAAGGGAGCCGACAGGCTGGACAGCTCAAGATCAATCCGGGCTTTTACCAGTTCTGCTTTTACTTCCTGTAAACGTGCTTTTGCCTGCACTTCATTGTTTTTAGCCACCTGTAGATCATGGTCTGATAAAACCGTCCGGTCGTACAATTCTGTTGCACGCTGCAATTCGCGGTTAACTTCTTCGTAAGCCGCTTTAACGCTGTTTACTCTGGCTTTGGCCTTTTGTAAATTTGCGCGAAAAATACGTGAATCCAGGGAAACCAGTAATTGTCCCTTTTTTACATGCTGTCCGGTTACAACATTTACCTTGTTTACAATCCCGTCTACCGCTATGGTCAGGTCAACCCGATGCGCCCAGCCAACAACAGCATCAACCTGCCCCCCGGCATAGACATTACCAAGAAAT
>JALTLP010000125.1 GCA_027001895.1 Chromatiales bacterium
TTTTTATTCTGCGGCTATTTTGAAGTCGCCACCTTTGTATTCTTTTTAATAAAGTTCTCGATTACCTCTGCCGGCACGGCACCAACCTGGGCTGCGAGAAGCTCACCCTTTGGGTTAAATAATAAAAAGCTTGGTGTGCCCACCCAACGCTGTTGCGAATACTTGCTATAAACAGCGGTTACGTCTTCCGGCTCGCCAATTAAATTTGGGAAATCAATATTATGTTTATAAATAAATTTTTCTGCATCTTTAAACTTTGCTTTACCGTCAATCGAAATACCTAGCACGATGGCATCTTCATCGGAATGCGCCAGGTGAAAGTCGACGTACTGATGAGCTTCGCGGTTGCAAATATGGCAATCCGAAGCCCAGAACATCACCAGCACCCATTTACCTTTGCCGGTAAAATCTTCAATCGTTTTTGGGTTACCTTTAAAATCGGTTAAAGCTGAAGCCTGAGCAAATTGCGAAGCTATTAACAATACAAACAAGATACCGCTAGCGGCAAATAATCGGTTAAGTTTCAAAATATCTCTCCTGCAAATTCCCGTTTTTAACAAAGTAAAAACGACTCAATTAAACTCTACTCAAATAGACCGCAACCCTGCGCTTAGTTCATATTATTTGCCTCTATTGGGCAAAATATTCCTGTAAATACTCATCAAATGACTGCGTTTCAGTATTTTCAAGCTGTTTTTGACGCTCAAGTGATTCGGCCGCGAGCTTGTCAAACTGCTGTTTCACTGCTGTATCAAGCTCAAGCTGACTGAAATACGCCAGATACTTTTCGGACAGGCGTTTGGAGTAATGAAAAAATCCTTCATTATTTTTACGCATTTCAGTCAGCATAATCGCTGATGGCGTAGCATCCGGATCATTAAACTTTTGTTTTTGTATTTCAAGTGACGCGGCATGTGGAGCAGAGTCATTATTCTGGTCAAGGATATCACAACACGACTGCATGGCTTCGCAAAGCTGCAACCCCTGCTGGCGCATATTAAGTTGCTTGCCCGCCACACTTATTTTTAAATTGGGATCCCGACCATGGTGTGCAACACTGATTTCGTTTTCATCAATCGCACGTTCTTCATTCCTTAATATAGGTGGACTTTCTGCAAGTAAACAATAAAGTAAGAATGCGCGCAGAAAATATAACTGTTGCTGATCGATACCCAACGGGACAAACGGGTTAACGTCCAGCGAGCGTAACTCAACATATTTTACACCCCGACGAAAAAGTGCAAGCGAAGGTTTTTCGTTACCCATTAAAATCTGTTTTGGCCTGACTGTTGAATAATATTCATTTTCAATTTGCAGGATATTGGCATTTAACTGCCGGTAACTACCATCAACTTTTACACCAATTTTTTCATATTCCGGACAGGGCGTCTCGGTGGCATACCGCAGGCTTTTTACATATTCATTAAGACTGTTGTAATTTGCAACCACTCCTTTTTCATTTTCCTTATTATTCTGGTAACCGATATCACCCATCCGTAATGAGGTTGCAAAGGGGTGAAAATAAGTATTTTCGTTAAAAGCCTGTAGCGGTGTATCCTCGCCACCTAAAAATGATTTACAAATAGCCGGTGAAGCACCAAACAGGTAAGGTACCACCCAGCCAAAACGTTGCAGATTTCTTAACAAACCAAAATAAGATTCAGAAATAAAATTCTGTGTCGATTCCTTGTTAGCTTCTATTATCTGGAAGACAGACCAGAATTCGTCCGAAAATGAAAAATTAAAATGCACTCCGGCAATAACCTGCATTACCCGACCATAACGATACCCCAGACCCCTGCGATATATATGTTTCATCTGGCCACTGTTAGAGCTGCCGTAGTTTGCCAGTGGGATACTGGTTTCACCGGCAACCACACAAGGCATACTCGATGCCCAGAGCAATTCATTATTTAAGTTATCGTATACATACTTCTGCGTATTTTTTAAAAAGCTCAATGCTTCATCTACCGAGCCAGCAGGTGGCGTAATAAATTCAAGTAATGCTTCTGAATAATCCGTTGTAATATAAGGATGGGTTAAAGCCGAACCGATGGAGACTGGGTGCCCGGTTTGCGAAATTTTCCCCTCGGTATTAACCCTGAGTGACTCACGTTCAAGGCCAATTAAACATTGTTGCAAAGCAGGCACAGCATTGGCATTTGCTATTTTTGATAAACATTGTTCGACCCGGGCAGACACATTGCAACCTTAATGTAAGTGTAAACAGGTCGATCATACATAAAAAATACGCGCACATATAGCACAGAATAATATTTAAAAAAAATTAAAACCGGATTACAGACCAGGCGAAACTGCAGGAAAAACATCAGAAATAAACATAAGTACCCGTAAAAAGAAAAACAAACGGGCTTACAGGTCAGGGGAATCCTGCGAGAAAAACATCATAAGTGCCCGTAAAAAAAACAAACGGGCACTAAAAAAATACCCCCGCAGGTGCGGGGGGAGGGTAATGACTCATGCGAGTCCAGGGTTAAAAAAGATTGCGACTACATATTGGCTGCGTATTCAGTAACCGGGTAGTCCATAAGGGGTTCCTGCAAGCTTTCCGGCAATGTTGACTTAACACATTCTTCGGCAAGCTTCATATAATCTATCGCCGCACTTGATTTTGAATCGTAAGCCCAGACTGGCAAGCTATAACAAACCGATTCTTTTAATCGTACAGTCTGATGAATCATTAATGGCAGCACATTTTCCGGGAAACGCTCCCAGATTTTTCGCAAAAACATACGACATAAACGGGTGCGGTTATCCACCATAGTGGGTAAAACTTTAAATGGTAATTCAACGCCGCGCCGCGCTTGTAGATGTTCGATGGTTTCATTAATACGTTCAATACCATCAAGTGAAAACAGGCTCATTTCCAGCGGAATAATCACTTCGTCTGCGGCGAGCAATGCATTGACCGACAGCCTTCCAAGTGCTGGCGGACAATCGATAATAATAAAATCATAAGACACGTCCAGCGGCCGTAATAAACGTGCCAGCTCATCTTCCTGCGACCAGTCGGTCAGATGATGTTCGGCTGCCACCAGTGCCATTGAACCCGGTATAAGATCAACATTTTTATGTACATCGTGTTCGATAACATCACGAATACTGCGCTGACCGGAAAAAACATTATACAGTGTTGGTAGTTCGTTACCGCACTTACCAAAACCAAGCGATGCATGTCCCTGTGCGTCCATATCGATAAGCAGAACACGTTGAGACAGGTGTCCAAGACAGGCCGCAAGGTTAATCGCCGTTGTCGTTTTACCACAGCCACCTTTCTGATTGGCTATTGCAATTATTTTCATTGTTACATCCTCCCCTGCCGTAGCAGTGATTGACTGTCCATAGAAACGTTGGTTGAAAATATTATTGTTATCAACTCAACGAGCACTAACCCTACGTTGTCCTTAACTCGCTTTTTTATCTGTATTAGCTGTAAATAATTCTTCCTGCTCAACGACGAGCTGGAAGGCATCCGGATATTGCCGGACAATTTCTTTTTCAAGTTCGGCTACTTCCATAATCCACTCCTGCCCGGTTAGCGCATCCATAGCAACGCCCTGGTGAAACACCAGCACTACATCACCGGTAGCAATAACTTTTAATTCACTAAAAGGTTGTTGTTGCATAGGCAGGTATTGCAACAGAGCCAGGATACTTTTACGCACCTTCTGTAATGACACGCCCTGTTCAAGTAATTGTTTAACCGTTTTTAAAGCAATAAGGTCTGTAAAAGAATAGCGGGCATGACCACCCTGCGTAGTACTCGACGGTTCGATAACCCCGGTACGCCGCCAGTAGTTTAACTGTCTGGCACTAAGTCCGGTTATGTTTGCGACTTGTTGTCGGCTAAATCCTTTTTGCAAACGGGAGCTTACCATTAAGCATGTACTCAAAAATTATATTGTTATTAAACATAGTTCTTTTTTGATAGAAATCAAGAATTGTGACAAAAAAGTGCTTTTTTTGTAGCATTTTTACAAATTTTGTCATTGCATGATCGACGAAGAAAATAAGTAAAACAGTTAAAACTATTTGAAAGATTTACACTGTATTGAAGGTCTTATCTTAAATATTAATGTTCAATAAAAACTGAGGACGAACATGAAAACTAAAAAAATATTTTTCATTTTTTTAATCTTTGTTATTTTTCAACAAGCTACATGGGCTGATTCATCACGTGTCAAAATACCAGCGGGCGAATTTCAAATGGGTTGTTCTACACAGGACAAACATTGTGATAAAGACGAAGGCCCCAAAGGCGGCACAAAAGTATTTGTTAAAACCTTTAGCATCGATAAAAACGAAGTCACCGTAAAAGATTACCGCGCCTGTATAAAAGCTGGAAACTGTAAACGACCCAAGGACCACAAACGCAATCCGTACTGCAACCTCGGCGCAAAAGACCGCGACAACCACCCGATAAATTGTGTCGACTGGCAGGATGCAGTCGATTACTGCAAAGCAAAAGGTGGCCGCCTGCCCTATGAAGCTGAATGGGAAAAAGCCGCCCGTGCCGGTACCACCACTCCCTACCCGTTCAGTGCAACCAGAGGATTAGCCGTCACATGCAAGCAAGCTATTCTGGATGACGGTAAAACCCGTGGTTCAAAAGGCGATGAACTCGATGGTTGTGGCGAAGACCGAACCTGGCCTGTCGGCAGCCGCGCCGCGAATCAGTATGGCTTATACGATACGCACGGCAATGTCGGTGAGTGGATAAATAACTGGTATTCCTCCGCCGCAATCCAGAATGACTATGCAAACGGCAACCTCGCTGGCACGCAATCCGGCAAACAACGGCTGGTTCGCGGCGGCTCCTGGGATGAAAACACCCAAAACCTGCGCAGTTCATTTCGCAATGTAAAACCACCGATCAGCGGTGATTCGGTCTATGGATCAATCGGCTTTCGCTGTGCCTACGACTAAGTTATAGGCAGAATTTTATTGAAAATCATAGCCTTAGCTCTGGTCTTCCTGTTTACTTTATTCTGATTTACTTATATATAAGTTAAATACACAGAAATACAGTAAAATACCCCCTTCATGTAGTTTTTTGAAGGGTCAAAATTATGAAGTTTTCTGATTACCGCGCACAAGGGCTTGTGTCGCTTGGGTTGGTTATTGCCGCTGTGTTTTTCTCACCAATAAGTGTTGCTGCTACTGACAAAAATACCATCAGCTGGGCAGGTTGTGGTATTTCGAAAAAAGCTTTTATGAAAGAAATATCCAAAGCTTACGAAAAGAAAACCGGTATCAAGATTAAATTAAATGGCGGAGGTGCAACACGTGGGATCCGTGATGCCGCCACATTAAAAATGGATCTCGGTGGTTCCTGCCGAATGAGTCTGCCTGAAGTTGATCGTACCGAACTCTATGCTTCTCTTCACCCCGTCGCCTGGGATGCTCTGGCCATTATTGTAAACAAGAAAAATCCGGTTAACAGTCTGTCAACAAAACAAATCAAGGCCATTTATACCGGTAAAATCACTAACTGGAAACAGGTAGGCGGCAACAATGCACCGATCCATTTATATGTTCGCCGTGGCACCATATCCGGTGTTGGTTATGCTATTCGCCAGTATATTTTCAAAGACCGTTATAAGAAGTTTAAAACCAAATCAAAATACATAACCCGTTCATCCGGGCCACTGGAAAAGGCGGTAGTTAAAGACCGTTACGCAATGG
Source organism: Chromatiales bacterium (assembly GCA_027001895.1). Lineage (GTDB taxonomy): Bacteria > Pseudomonadota > Gammaproteobacteria > UBA6429 > Thiohalophilaceae > SZUA-37. The sequence goes on from JALTLP010000125.1 coordinate 5,707, forward strand.
GCATTACCGGTATCAGTAGTGCGCGTAAACGCAATGTAAAAATTATTGGTTTTGATGGCAAGATCCCTTCGTATAAGAATGTTGCACAAGGCAAGTACTCTTTATATCGGCCACTCTATCTTGTAACCAACCCGTCACCATCGAAAAAAGTT
>JALTLP010000126.1:0-2264 GCA_027001895.1 Chromatiales bacterium
GAACAAGGCAAAACACACCGCAAAAGCGCAGTTTACTTTAGTAAATGAGCATTTTAAGGTGGGTTTTAACACAGTTATCTGATTCCTCAATCGAAGTCGGCTTTGTTCATAGCTCTCATACGTGCTTCTTGCTTACTCACTATGCCCCTCGCAACTAAATCCTGCAAGGTCTGATCCAGCGTTGTCATACCCACATTATTACCGGTTTGAATCGCTGAATACATTTGTGCCACTTTATCTTCTCGAATCAGGTTACGTATTGCCGGCGTGCCGATCATAATTTCGTGTGCAGCAACACGACCACCACCAATTTTTTTCATTAATGTTTGTGAGATAACCGCTCGCAGTGATTCAGACAACATCGAACGTACCATGTCTTTTTCTGCTGCCGGGAATACGTCGATAATACGGTCGATGGTTTTGGCTGCCGAGCTGGTATGCAAAGTACCAAATACAAGGTGACCGGTTTCTGCTGCGGTTAAGGCAAGGCGAATGGTTTCCAGGTCACGTAATTCACCGACCAGGATAATATCCGGATCTTCCCGCAGTGCTGAACGCAGGGCTTCGTTAAAACCATGAGTATGCAAATGCACTTCACGCTGGTTCACCAGGCATTTTTTACTTTCGTGCACAAATTCGATGGGATCTTCGATTGTTAAAATATGGCCGTGTTCATTTTCGTTTTTATAATCCATCATTGCCGCCAGCGTGGTGGACTTACCGGAACCGGTTGGCCCGGTAACCAATACAACACCTCGCGGGTTATCAGCAATGTCCCGGAATATCGCCGGGCAACCCAGCTCTTCCATGGTTAATACTTTTGAAGGAATGGTACGAAAAACGGCTGCGGCCCCTTTGTTAATATTAAATGCATTAACACGAAAACGGGCCAGGTCTGGAATTTCAAAGGAGAAATCCGTTTCCAGAAATTCTTCGTAATCTTTTCGTTGTTTATCATTCATAATGTCATAAACAAGCGAATGCACCACCTTATGCTCAAGTGGTGGTACGTTGATACGTTTAATATCACCATCCACACGAATCATCGGAGGTAATCCGGCAGACAAATGTAAATCTGATGCGCCATTTTTAACGCCAAAAGCGAGTAATTCTGTTATATCCATGGTTTATTTCTTTGTTTCCCGGTTAATTTGTAACTATTAAATGTTATGTTGGTCAGCAGAGCCCTTTAACGTGACACAAGCGGCCAATGTAATATAATTCAGCAATCTCTGATATTGTTCAGAGTTTTTTAAAACATTAAATATAGTCTAGCTGACAATTATGTATCGGCCAGCATTTACTTTTCTAAACTACATTGTCACCTGTTACATATCAAGTGACTAATTTATAAAGATATTCACAAACAGATGACTACTCTAGCGCAACGCCTGCAAAGCGTACAAAAACGGATCACAGATGCGGCCAATACCTGCAAGCGCAAACCGGAAACTATCCAGTTGCTGGCCGTGAGTAAAACCCAGCCCGCCGAGGCTGTAAAACAGGCGGCTGATTGTGGCCAGCAATGTTTTGGCGAAAATTATCTACAGGATGCCTTACCTAAAATCCAAACCCTTACCGAATGGGGCTATCAACTCGAATGGCACTATATTGGCCCGATACAGTCTAATAAAACCCGTGCTATTGCCGAGAATTTCCAGTGGGTGCACAGTGTAGACCGACTTAAAATAGCCGAACGCCTTAACGAACAACGCCCGGATAGCCTGCCACCCTTAAAAATATGCATTCAGGTTAATATCGGCAATGAATCACAAAAGTCGGGGGTAGCAGAAACCGAACTATATACATTAGCCGCACAAATCAATAAGCTGGCACGGCTTGAACTTCATGGCCTAATGGCAATCCCACCGGCTTCAGCCAATGTCGAGCAGCAACACGCCGCCTTTGCCCGACTCCGCCGGTTATTTGAGCAACTGCCTGCTTCAAACAGCGTCGATACTTTATCGATGGGCATGAGTGGCGACCTTGAAGCCGCCATTGCCGAAGGTTCAACCATGGTAAGAATTGGCACAGCCATCTTTGGCCCGCGCAAGCAGCGAAAAAAATAAAACACCATAAATATAGAGACTGATAATTTGAAGTACTCGGCTTTTTATATTGGTAAATGAACAACTTATCCTTTAGGGTATTAGTATGACTCAGCGAAATACAAATTTTTCTGTCGGCTTTATCGGCGCTGGCAATATGGCACGCAGCATTATCGGCGGGCTGGTTGGCAACAAAGACCTTTCGGTTAGCATCCA
>JALTLP010000126.1:2274-15522 GCA_027001895.1 Chromatiales bacterium
TTGTTAAACAACTACAAACTGATTTCTCCGTTACGGTTGCCCGCTCAAACCAGAGCCTGGTCGAACAGTGTGACGTGGTAGTACTGGCAGTAAAACCCCAGGTGATGAAATCGGTTTTATCTGCACTCGATGTCAGCAAAACCTCGGCGGTTTTCCTGTCGATAGCGGCGGGTATCCAGATAGCCTCAATAAGCAAATGGCTGGGTAAAGAATGCGCGATTATTCGCGCCATGCCGAATACCCCTGCACTGGTGCAGTGCGGTGCAAGCGGTGCTTTTGCGAATTCACAAACCACAGACAAACAAAAAGATTTTGCCGATCTCATTTTAAGGGCGACAGGACTGGCTCTATGGGTTGATAGTGAGGACTTACTAGACAGTGTTACCGCGCTATCTGGTAGCGGCCCCGCATATTATTTTTTAGTGATGGAAGCCATGCAGGCGGCCGGGGAAAAACTTGGGCTCGATCCACAAACGGCCAGACGGCTAACCGAACAAACAGCACTCGGCGCGGCCACATTGGCCAGCCAAAGTGACGAACAACCCGCTGAATTACGCCGCCGCGTCACCTCGCCCGGAGGTACCACCGAACAGGCAATTAACACCTTTTTGGAAAATAATTTACCGGAAATATTTGGCAAGGCGATGCAGGCCGCTTATGATCGCTCAAAGCAACTTGCAATTGAACTTGACCGGGATGAATAAGCTGTATTAGCTTTATTAAACAAACACTTAGGAAAAAAAGAAATGGGCTCAAATTTAACATCTGCAACCGCCTGGCTGATTAGTGCTTTGTTCAGCATGTATATCCTGGCGGTCATGCTGCGGTTTCTTTTTCAGTGGGTGCGCGCTGATTTCAGCAACCCGATTTCACAGTTTATCTACAAGGTGACCAACCCACCCCTGATGCCTTTGCGGCGATTTATACCCAGTTATCGTGGCCTCGATATCGCTGCTCTACTGTTACTCATTGTCCTGCAATGTCTGGAATTTTTTACCATTGGTTTGTTGCCCGGCCAGCCATTACCCGGCTTTCCAGGCATTGTGCTCTGGGCAGTGGCTGCATTACTTGCCGTATGGATAAACATTTATATCTACGGCATTATTATCCTCGCGGTGGTCAGCTGGATTAACCCGATGGGCTATAACCCGGTGGTCGGATTAATTTCTCAGCTTACCAACCCGATTATGCGCCCCATTCGCAACCTGATACCCCCCATGTCCGGACTGGATCTCTCCCCCGTGTTTGCCTTGCTGATACTGTTTTTTGTAAAAATGGCGTTCGTCGATTATTTAATTTACCTGTTTAAAAACCTCGCTTTCCCGAATGCAAACTACCTTTTTTAGCTGGAAAAACAACACCTTAACACTTCGCGTTATTATTCAGCCGGCTGCCAGTAAAGACGAAATTATTGGCCTGCACGGCGAACGGCTAAAAATCCGCCTGAAAGCACCCCCACAAGACGGTAAGGCCAACAAGCAATTAATTACTTTCCTCGCCAAAACCCTTGGTGTTCCCAGATCGGGGGTAAACATTAGCCGAGGCCTGTCCAGCCGACAAAAAACGGTGAAAATTGAGGGCTTAACGCGCAGCCCGGAAATGTTGAGCCAATATTGCCAATAACGCACATTTTTACAAAATTGATTAATTTTTAGCTAAATCCAACCCTGTATTTGCCGTTAACCAATATATGGCCTGCCAAGTATGCTCAAAATTTGTCACATTCTCATGTAACAGCTCAATAAAAGCGTGTACTTTACTGATATTTAAGGCTATATTTATTTAACAAATATTTTTACCGAGAATTCAGAATGGCAACCGATCGTTTTACAGACCAAATGCAGGCCTATGGCCGTTGGAAGACTGAACTGGTTTCATCCATTGAAGGCTTTCAATCGTGGTTAGAAACCAACAAGATGAGCAACAGCGAAGTTGAACTGCGAATTTTCGAGCTTATCCAGACCCTCAAAAGTGATAATTTAACCATTGCCTTTGTCGCTGAATTTGCACGCGGTAAAACTGAACTGATTAATGCAATATTTTTCTCCGAGTACGACCGTCGTTTACTGCCTTCGGAAGCGGGCCGCACCACCATGTGCCCAACCGAACTGTTTTATGACCATGAAGCCGATAAGAACTACATTCGATTATTGCCGATTGAAACCCGCCTGGAAGAAGCCAGCATTAATGAACTGAAAAAAGATCAAATCAACTGGACTCATATCGAACTCGATACCGATTCGTCCGAAGCCATGTCTGAATCGTTTCAGGAAATTATCCGCACCAAGAAAGTCAGCCCGGAAGAAGCAATAAAACTGGCTCTGCACAGCGAAGGTGATACCGCTCATGTTGGCCCGGACGGTAAAGTAGAAATTCCAATGTGGCGCCATGCCTTGATCAGCTTCCCGCACCCGTTGCTAAAAGAAGGTTTAACCATACTGGATACGCCCGGCCTTAACGCTATGGGCACCGAGCCTGAGCTGACATTAAACATGCTACCCAATGCCCAGGCGGTTGTCTTTGTGCTGGCTGCCGATACCGGTGTCACCAAGTCCGACCTGGAGATGTGGCAACACTACGTTAAACCCCTGGGCGGCGAAGCCAAGTCTGGCCGCATTGTAGTATTAAATAAAATTGATACGCTGTGGGATGAGCTTAAAGACGAAGCCGCAATCAATAAAAGCATTACCACCCAATGCACCACCACCGCCAAGATGCTGAACATTGAAAGCGACAGTGTTTACCCGGTGTCAGCTCAAAAAGGTTTACTGGCAAAAATACGCCACGATGTGGATTTAATTAAACGCAGTAATATTCTGTCGCTGGAATCTATTCTGTCAAAAGATATTCTGCCGTCCAAACAAAACATTGTACGGGAAAACATCGTCGGCGAAATTGGCACCATGGCAAAAGAAGCGCAGGGAATGATTGCTTCACGACTTGCCGAAGCAAATAACCAGCTTAAGGAACTCAACAGCCTGAGCGGTAAAAATGAAGATGTTATTCTGCATTTAATGAAAAAAACCCGTCAGGAACAAACGGTTTACCATAAGTCGGTCGAAAGCTTCCAGGCCAACAAGAAAATGTTTAATGACCACCATGCGCAGTTACTTAGCACCTTAAGCATTAATGCACTCGACAAGCTAATGGCTGAAACCCGTAAAAATATGACCGGGGCCTGGTCGACCATGAAACTGAAAAAAAGCATGAAAGAGTTTTTTGATATTATCAATGAAACCATGGAAACCGCGAACAAGCATGTTGAAAATGTTAACCGCCTGGTGCAAACAATTTACCGCCAGTTTAATAAAGAACATGGCCTGACAGAAACCAAGCCCAGATTATTCAGTATTGTTAAATACAAACGTGATCTTGAACGTCTGTATTTTGAAGCCGAGGCTTACCGTAACAGCCCGGTGATGACGATGACCGAACAGGCATTCGTTGTTAAAAAATTCTTTATCTCGATGGTATCGCATGCACGTAATACTTTGTATCAGGCACATCAGGAAGCAAATTCCTGGAGCAAAGCTGCGATGCTGCCACTGGTATCAAGGATAAAAGAACATAAAGATCAGATGGAAAAACGTCTTGAAAGCCTGCGTAAAATTAATGAATCACGCGACACCCTGCAAACCCGAATGGCAGAGTTAAGTAAAACAGCCGAACTTCTGCAGGGCCAGTTACAGGATCTGAACAAACTGATGGAAACTCTCAACAAGCCCCTTGAGTGGTTTATTGAAAACCATAAGTCTGATGCTCAGGTGGCATAAACGGCACACCCGCTTACTCCCGCGAAAGCGGCAATAATCCCGCTTCGGTAACTAACCTAAAACTTTTGCAACAGCCTTTAAAACACGCGCTTCGGAAATAGGCTTTTCCAGCCAGCCGGTTGCACCGTTTACTTTTGCCTTTTTCTTACGATACTCAGCGTTTTCAGTCGTTACCATTAAAATAGGAACATGCGCATAGTCCGGCAGTGCGCGTAACTTTGCAACAAGCGCAATACCACTCATCTTTGGCATGTTAATATCAGAAAAAATAAGGTCGAATGACTGGTTGTTAACAATTTCGAGTGCCTGCAAACCGTCTTCCGCAGTAACCACCTTATGTCCGTTTTTTTCCAGCACAACCTTCATCATGTCGCGCATAACTTTTGAGTCATCAACTGCCAGAATATTTGCCATTGCCCTGTCCTGTTAAGCCTTATTTACTCGTTTATCGTCAGAATCTGTGATTTCTTGAGTAAAAACGACTGCCACACGGTTCCCTTTCATTACATGCTTGCATCACGATCACAAGCTTATTAGACTGACAACCTTGTGATACCTTAACTTTAAATATAAAAGCAACGCTTAATGCCTGATGCAATACCAAACGATTCTGTTGGACTGGTAACACCTTCCACGCAACATTTTGAACAGTCGCTGACACTGGAAAGCGGACTGAGCCTGCCATCTTTTGATCTTGTTTATGAAACCTACGGCGAACTCAATGCGAAAAAATCCAATGCGATTCTTATCTGCCATGCACTAACCGGCGACCATCATGTGGCGGGTTATCATTCAATGGATGACAAGAAGCCGGGCTGGTGGGATGCCTATATCGGTCCGGGCAAACCCATCGACACCAACAAGTTTTTTGTAATTGGTTTAAACAACCTCGGGGGCTGCAAAGGCTCGACCGGGCCGATGAGTATTAACCCGGCCACCGATAAACCTTATGGCCGTGACTTTCCGATTGTTACCGTAAAGGACTGGGTGCTTACCCAGACCATGCTGGCTGATGCCCTGGGAATCGATAGTTTTGCTGCCGTGATTGGCGGCAGTCTGGGTGGTATGCAGGCCTTACAGTGGAGTATTGACTATCCACAACGTGTTAAACATGCCGTGGTGATTGCTGCAGCACCAAAATTGTCTGCACAAAATATTGGTTTTAACGAAGTTGCCCGCCAGGCTATCCGCTCCGACCCGGATTTCCATGATGGCCATTACTATGAGCACAATGTTGTACCACGCCGTGGTATCAAGCTGGCAAGAATGCTGGGGCATATCACCTACCTGTCCGACGAATCAATGCGCGCCAAGTTTGGCCGTGAATTACGTGAAGGTAAAATCAATTTTAATTTTGATACCGAATTTCAGGTACAAAGTTACCTGCAATACCAGGGTGAATCGTTTGTTGATCGCTTTGATGCCAACTCCTATTTAATTATGACCAAGACGCTGGATTACTTTGACCCTGCAAAAGAGTATAACGATGACCTGGCAAAAGCACTTGAAAAAACCGATACCCGCTTCCTGGTTATTTCCTTTACCTCAGACTGGCGCTTTGCACCGGAACGTTCACGCGAAATCGTCAAAGCATTGCTGGATTCGAACAAGTCGGTCAGTTATGCAGAAATAAAAGCCAACCAGGGACACGATGCTTTTTTAATCCCTAACACAGATTACCAGAATGTTTTATCCTGCTACATGCAACACGTTGAGGATGCCAGCCAATGACTTCGCTACGTGCAGAACTAAAGATTATTGCAGACTGGATAAAGCCCGGCAGCCGGGTTCTTGACCTGGGTTGTGGCAAAGGTGAGTTGCTTTCCTACCTGCAGGAAAAACATAACGTTACCGGTTACGGCATTGAAATAAAACAAAGCAATATCGTTGCATCAATTAAAAACAGGGTAAACGTTATCCAGGCCGATATCGAGCAGGGACTGACCGGCTTTGAAAGCAACTCTTTTGATTACGTTATTATGAGCCAGACCCTGCAGGCATTACATAACACCGACAAAATACTCCAGGAAATTCTGCGTGTCGGCCGTGAAGGTATTGTAACCTTCCCAAATTTTGGTCACTGGCAAAACCGCCTGGGTATTTTATTTGGTCATATGCCAGTAACCAGAACCTTGCCTAACAGTTGGTATAACACACCCAATATACACCTGTGCACCATTAAGGACTTTGAGGGATTGTGTAAAGAAAAAGATTTTGAAATACTGCAGCGAAGTATAGTCGACAGTCAGCATCGTAGCCGGGTGTATAATATGTTCTTTCCGAATCTGCTTGGGGAAGTTGCGCTATACCGCATACAAAAGCGACAGGCTTAATCAGTAGTTTTTCAGATCGTTACTTGTTTGTGGCAGAGTAAAATAAAAAACAGCACCTTTATCAACTTCTGCCTCTGCCCAGATTTTTCCGTTATGCCGCAAAATAATTCTTTTTGCTGTTGCCAGGCCAATACCATGTCCTTCAAATTCACTTTGATGGTGTAACCGCTGGAAAGAACCAAACAGACGTTCTGCATAGGCCATATCAAACCCGGCACCATTATCTTTTACATAATAAACTGTCTCACCTTGCTGTTCTTTCATACCTACTTCAATAACCGGTTTTGCAGTGTTCTTTGTATACTTCCAGGAGTTTCTTAACAGATTATCAATAACAACATATATCAGACTCTTATCGCCCTTTATATCCGGTAACTCATCAATACGAATATCGATTTCACGCTGTGGTTCTTCCTCACGCATGGTTTCAGTCACCGCCTGTGCAAGTTCGGAAACTGAAAAATGTTCAATCAACAAACCCTGACGGGTTATTCTGGATAACGATAATAATGCATCGATTAAAGCTCCCATACGCTCACTCGCCTTACAGATTCTGCTCAGATAATCCTGCGCAACCGGATCGAGATTTTCACTGTAATCTTCAGCAAGTGCACGCGAAAAGCCGTCAAGAGTACGTAACGGCGCACGTAAGTCATGCGATACAGAGTAACTAAACGCCTCAAGTTCTTCTGTCAGGGCTAATTGCCTGTTATAAGCAGCAGACAATTCATCAGCTTTAAGTTTTAACTCTTTTGTTTTTAAGGCTACTTCGCCTTCAATAATATTATTCTGCTCGGTTAAAAGTTTATTGTGTGTAATATGTGAATTAAGCACATACCATATAAACAATGTCAGCAATAAGCCGACAAATAAAACGGTTAAAGGCAATGCCAGTTTAAATGCAAGCACACTCTTTTTACGATATATACTAATAAGCAAGGGTTCAGGGACAAGACTGATAACCCGGCTATGAGTAAATACTTTTTCAAATGCCCGGTTAACCGCAGGCACATCTTTCCCCGGTATACTTGTTGCATTGAAATGCACATTAACATGATCCGTCGCTTCCAGCCGACCAGCAGAGTATATTTTATTTAAATCAACTTTATATAAAAGCAGACCGAAAGTATCTTTTAATTCACGTTCCAGGGCCTTGTCATTATTCCCGTAAAACAGAAACTGCATAGCATAAATTTTATCTTTTTCGGTTGTTGATGGCACAAAAGACAGTCTGTTCGGGTTGAACAAGGCAGACCGCAAACCTTCCGAAAAAACCGAAGCGGTCAGAACGTCTTTTCCAAACCATACAGAAGATCGGGCTGTGTACGGCTCAATAAATTTGATTGGGAATAAAAAAGCATCGGATATGGATTTGGCATCAAAAGACTCAACTTTAAAACCACTAAAACCCTGCTCTCTCTTTTTGTTCTGGTATGTAGCTAGATTATTTTTATTTACTTTCTCTGCGTAATAGACCGATTCAACAAAATTATTTTGTCGCAAAATAGAACCCGCAAGAAACTTGAATTCACTACTATCGACTTCTTCGGTAAGATAAAAAAGGGTACTGAATTCGCTATTAGTCTTCTTAATATCCGCTATTGCACTCGCAATATCATTAAAAATACTCTCTGCAACAGAATTAAACTGTAGCTCATCCTGTTTAATTTCGTAATTTAATGTGGTTGCAAAAAGAATAAAACTTGCAATCACACCCCACGCAAATACCAGTTGTTCTGTTGATATTTTGTATTTCATATCTGGCTACCAGTACACCGAGGTGCGTCTTCTGGTATTGTTATCAAGCCTGATATTTGCCGTTGTTAACAAATAGTCATTTGAATAAAAATTCCAGTGTCTGTTAACAGTAACAGGAATACTTTCTACAGCGGCACCTGACAATACTTCCAGTGCAACTTCAGCCGCCCAACGACCCTGTTCTTCTGCGCTTTTTGTCATACCAAACATTGTATACGGCATCATCCATTTATAATTACTGACTGTCAGCTTTTTGCTTCTGGTGCTAACGGTTTTCAGTGCCAACTGATGATTCCAGTCCTTAATACCTGCGTTGTTATTTAAAATAATAAAATCTGCTGTCTGTGCATTTTTATATGCCTTTACCCACTGCTGCATTGTTTTTACAAATTTGGGAACAAGTTTAACACCTCTTTGACTGTAAACCCTCGAATAATGTTCATAATCCTTATGTTCGGTTATTACATCGGCAGAGAGATATACACCTTTTTTTGGATTGCCGGTTATTTTTTTTATAATTTTTAACAGTGGAACAATCGGCGCCACTTCTACCATGCCAGTAACATTTTTATATGGAAAGCCATAAACTTCTGCCGTCCAGTTAACACCGCAAAAAATAAATGGCAGTTTTTTATTTTTATAAGCGGTTACAACATATTTAGAAGCATTATCATCGGAAGCAATAACAATATCCGGCTTGTATGCTGCAATCAGTAGTTTAGCTTTCGATGCCTGCTTTTTGATAAACTTAACGGATGGATTTCTTTTGGTATCCATATAAAACTTTTTGAGCCTGCACTTATTTGCGAGTGTCTGTTCAACACCCTTTTCAATACCATCATTCCAGGCATAGCCCTTATGGTAAGACATCACATGCAGACATTTTTTTGCAGAATAAGCAGGCGGGGAGAAAACAATAATAAAAAAAAGCAACCCTGATATATATTTGATATTTTTCATTGCAGACTTACTTTAATCCCTTTAAATAATATATCAACTTAAATTACAGGTGTATATTACACACTATTGATTATCTGTAAAACTCCAAACCCGGCCACCAGTAACGCCGCTACAATACGCACCTGTTTAAGTTGTATAAATTTCCGAAAAACGCCGGCAAACAGCCCTACTGCTAATAAATTAGGCAAGGTGCCCAGACCAAAGCTCAACATTAACATGCCACCTTTAAGCGCACTGCCACTGCTTAAACTCCAGATAAGTACGCTGTATACCAGCCCACAGGGCAGCCAGCCCCATAAAAAACCAGCAGTAAATGCCTGTGGCATGGTTTTAATGGGTACAAATCTTTTTGCCAGTGGCTCGATACGTTTCCAGACCTTGCTACCAGCCTTTTCAAGATAGCCCAGACCTCTCCACCAGTTCGCAAGGTACAAGCCCAGTACGATTAAAAAAATACCGGCCAGAATTTTTAAAACCAACTGTGCCTGATTAATAAAAACCAGGCTGGTTATCCATGCTCCCAAACCACCAAAGATTATACCGGCTATCGTATAACTGCATATACGCGCAAAGTTATAACTTAACAGGTATGGTAAAATATTTTTATGCTGCGATTTAGCCGGGTCGGTGTTAACAATCCCCAGAGTAAGCGCGCCAACAATACCACCACACATGCCAACACAATGAACACCGCCTAACAAACCAACAAGGAAAGCACTTAAGTATGTTTGTGTTTCCAACATAATAAATCAGCCACTATCAGATTCTGCAAGTTTTTTAGTATTGCTTCTGATAAGCCATAACACCATTAAAATGGCAGGGATACCCAGACTGGCGGTATAAATAAAGAAGGCAGAATAACCTGCACTATCTACAATAATACCCGAAAAACCAGAAATAACTTTTGCAGGCAAGGTCATAATTGAACTGAACAAGGCATACTGCGTAGCCGTGTAAGCAGTATTGGTAAGACTGGATAAATAGGCAATAAAGGTCGATGCAGCAAAACCGCCGCTAAAATTATCTGCACTCACTATCAAGGTAAACCAGGCAAGATCATGCCCTTTACTTACCATTGTTGCGTACAATAAGTTTGTAATTGCCACCATAACAGCTCCGGCAAGCATCGGTTTTAAAATGCTGTAACGAACAACAAAGACGCCTCCAATTAAAGCACCGGCCAGCGTCATAAACAAACCGTATATTTTTGTTACATTGGCTATTTCAATTTTGCTAAAACCCATGTCGGCATAAAAAGGGTTGGCCATAATAGCCAGCGCAATATCACTGATACGATACAGGCCAATAAACAATAAAATAGTTAACGCAGATTTACCATTGCGTCTGAAGAAGTCTGCAAATGGGCAAATAACGGCCCCAATAAACCAGGCAATAAAATGATTAGGTTTATTACTCCGTTCAATGTAATCAATAACCCGTTGTTCATTTGCAATAGTCTGTTGTGTAATAACACGTTCAGGTTCACTAATTAACAACACCGTAATAATACCAACAAAAGCGAAACACCCCATTGCAACATAGGCAATATGCCACGAATATAATTGCGCTAAATATAAAGCAACTGCACTACCCACCAGACTTGCGCCAACCCGCCAACCCGCCTGATAAGCACCTGCCATAGCAGCCTGGTACTCAGTCTTCATCGCTTCGATTCGGTATGCATCGATAACAATATCCTGGGTTGCTGAACTAAAGGCAACCCAAACCGCTGCCAAAGCTACAACGGTGAGTGATTCTTTCGGTGATAACGTTGACATAAAAAATAAACCTGCAGCAATACTCAGCATTGCTACCAGCATCCAGCTACGCCGATGGCCTAATTTTTTTTCAAGTAAAGGCAAATTAATCCGATCTATTACAGGTGCCCAGAAAAATTTAATCGAATAGGTGATACCCACCCAGGCAAAAAAACCTATCATCGACTTCGATACACCTTCATCTTTCAACCAAAGGGTTAGTGTTGAGAAAACCAGCAAAAAGGGTAATCCGGCTGAAAAGCCTAAAAAGAACATCGCTATAACCCGCGGCTTTAAATAAACAGCAAAGGATTCTCGCCAGCTATGAAGGGGTTTGGAGTGTTTATAAGCGTTAACCAGGTTTGTCATTATGTTATTCGTATCCGAAATTTTCTTTACTCTACCATAATTTCCCCTTTATCTCGTTGTTTCTATTCAATTTATCGCTTTTTGTTTCAACAAAAAATTGCTCAAATTTTAGGATTTTATGCCGATAAAACATTGACAGGGGAAACATAAAAACTGGATAGTCATGATCGATATTAAACATCTGCTCAATTTTACAGACTTTAAAGACCTGGACGATGCCGCGCTGGTCGATATTTCTGAAAATGCGATGATGAACAGCTATGAAGTCAACGATCGCATCCTTGCAGAAAAAACCTCTAGCGTTACCCTGTACCTGGAAAAAGGTGCGCTTGAAGTACAGTCGCAGGGCGGCGTTCAGCAGGCTATTATGGCTGAGTCAGAACGCGCACAGGCACCGATTTTTTTTACCAACACACTCGGACATTATGCGCGTTGCACCCTGCCCTGCAAGATTATCCAGATAGAAAAAAAGGTCACTAAAAAATACGGTATCCAGCACAACCGCGATAATAACCGGCTGGACTACGCCGAGTTTGAAACCCTGCCATCGAGTAATGCTAATCTGGAAATTGTAAACGAAATTACCCAGTTGTTTAAAAGCAATGCCGTAACCCTGCCCAGCCTGCCGGAAATTGCACTTTATATTAATTCAGAACTGGATAATGAAAATCTTGGCAGCAAAAAACTGGCCCAGGTGATTCAAATGGACCCGATTATTGCTGCCAGAGTTGTACAGGTTGCCAATAGTGCGTTGTATGGTGGTGGCAAAATTGATTCCATACAAAATGCGATAGCTAAAATCGGACTTGATGGTGTTCGCACCATTGTAATGGGCGTTGTTTTACGTGACCTGTTTATGCCCGACACCGAAATTGTTATACACAAAATGACAGAATTTTATGAACACAGTATTCGTACTGGCGTTATCTGTTATCAACTTGCAAAAAAAATCGCCGGGCTCAAACCTGATCGTGCTTTTTTGTTTGGTATATTACATGACATCGGTGTCATACCTATTCTGGTTGTTGCAGACACACATACAGAATTAGCACATAAAGCGAGTAATATAGAAGTTGTTCTTAACCAGCTTAAAAGTCATATAGGCGGCATGATTTTGCAACAGTGGCAATTTGATAAAGAACTTATCGAAAATGCAAAGCAAGCCAGCAACTGGGAACGAAAAGTCGATAAGGCAGATTACACCGACCTGGTACAGGTTGCGCTTAAACACTCACATTTAGTTGGTGGCAAAAAAGTTGACGGGCCTGAACTACACGACCTGCCTGCTTTTAAACGATTAATCCAGAATGATAAAAACTTGGAAGAACTTGATCTTGTTGATAATATAAAAGCATTAAAAGAAATCAGTTTACGCGTTACCGAACTGATTAAAATGATATGCAAAGCATAACCCATACAATCAACAGGAAATATTATGAGTTTAAGCGTTTACCTTGCAGGTGAAATACATACCAACTGGCGCGATGAAATTATAAAAGGCGCAGCCGATAATAACCTGAACATTAACTTTACCTCGGCCGTTACCGACCACGACGCCAGTGATGCAGCCGGTGATGTGCTGGGAGTAGAACAAAACAATTTCTGGCGTGATCATAAGTCTGCCAAAGTTAATGCGATACGCACAAAAACCCTGCTTGAAGATTGTGACTTAATGGTTGTACGCTTTGGCGATAAATACAAACAATGGAATGCCGCCTTTGAAGCCGGTTATTGTGCCGCCATCGCAACCCCTTATATTACACTGCATGCTGAGGATATTATCCACCCACTAAAAGAAGTCGACGCTGCCGCAATGGCCTGGGCAACCAGCACCGAACAGGTTATCGAAATTCTTAAATACGTCAGCCGACAATAAAACCTTTACGCAAATGAAAAAAATCTACAACGCTCAGGATATAAACGAAGCCAATATTCTGAAGGGCTTGTTAGAAGCAAATAATATACACGCAACAGTCGATGGTTTTTATTTGCAGGGGGGTATCGGTGAACTGGCACCTACCGGGTTTTCTGCAATTTCGGTTGAAAACACAGATGAAAAAGCTGCACTTGAATTAATAAAAGAATATGAAGCAAATAGTTCTATCGCTGGTTTAAACTCACAAGATGATATCCAGCACTTTAATAAGAATCTGGTGATTATTCCCATAATTATTATTGCTTTTTTTATTGCGACTTTATTGCTGGCGCAATAGTAGTGAGCGTGGCAATCTTGTTGTAAATAAAAAAAATAGATTGCTTCGTCGTTTCACTCCTCGCAACGACAAAAAGGGTCATTGC
>JALTLP010000126.1:15532-20304 GCA_027001895.1 Chromatiales bacterium
TCGCCTCGCGCTAACGCGCGACTTTTATTTTAGACAGGCTCTCGCGCCTGCAGGCGAGTCCCTTTTTCTTGTTTGCGCAAGAAAAAGGGACGAAAAAGAAGCGCACCCCAAATCGCAAAACGTTCATCGGTCTGTGGTTAATGCTCAGGAGATTTTGCGACAGGCCTTCCGTGGCCTGATCGCAAAAGCTCGTGCGTCCTGCACTCGCCCTTCGGTGTCACCTGCGCTTTAACCCATCCCGATTCACTGCGATTAAGGGGGAATAGCTCACGCACTTGTTTAGTGGGATTTTTCAACCCCGTTAGCCGAACCGAGGTGTGCAGGAAAAATCGAGATCATAGCGAGCACTGTTTGAGCGCAAAATAATGCGGAGCATTGCGCGAGTTGCGCAGCGCTCGATTTTTTCAAACAACGAGGGTACCTGACGTAGTCAGGTGAAGGCTTCGGGTGTGTTTTCTTTGGTGACTTTCTTTACTCACATAAAGAAAGTCACTCGCCGGCGGGCGCGAAAGCCCGCATATAATTACAGACCTCAGCTGCGCAGCAGCGGGCGAAATGCTTTTAAATTTAAAACAGCAGCTGCGAAAACCTAAATATCATAATCTACTGTTAGCGGCGCATGATCAGAAAACCAGCTATCCTTATAAACATCCGCACGCAAAACCTTGTCTTTTAACGAAGGCGATATCACCTGATAATCAATCCGCCAACCCACATTATTCGCCCGCGCATTGCCTCGGTTAGACCACCATGTATATTGACCTGCTTCCTGGTTTACAACACGAAACGCATCGACATAGCCTACTTCATCAAACAGGGTGTCACACCAGGCATGTTCTTCAGGGGTACAGCCGGAATTTTTCTGGTTGCTTTTCCAGTTTTTAATATCAATTTCTTTATGTACCGTGTTGAAGTCGCCACAAATAATGTAATCGCGGTGCTTACGTTTTTTTGCCTTTAAATCTTCTAAAAACAAGTCCATAAACTTTAACTTATTGGCATGACGTTCCTCACTGGACGAACCAGATGGCAGATAAAGTGAGGCAACACTAAGCCTGCCAAAATCAGCCTGTATATAACGGCCTTCGGTATCGGCATGATCCCAGCCCAGGCCTTTAATCACCTTGTCCGGTTCCTGCTTACTGTAAATGGCAACACCACTATAGCCTTTCTTTTCGGCATCAAAAAAATAACGGTGATAACCTTTTGGTTTAAAAACATCATCATCCAGTTGATGAACCTGTGCCTTGGTTTCCTGAATACAAACCACATCAGGATTTTGCTTTTGCATCCATTCAAAAAAACCTTTTTTCGCTGCGGCGCGAATACCGTTTAAATTTGCACTGATTATTCTCTTCAATTGTTTATACCTTTACCAAAATTACTGCCCAGGGGTTAAAATAATTCGCTATAATACACCACTTCCATCCCTCATCGAATTAAAGAGTCCAGTTTATGCAAGATTACCAGAAAGAATTTATCGAATTTGCTCTGTCCAGCAATGTACTTCGCTTTGGCGAGTTCACTTTAAAATCAGGGCGGGTCAGCCCCTACTTTTTTAATGCTGGTCTTTTTAATACCGGTGAAGCTTTGGCAAAACTCGGCCAATATTATGCGCAAGCCCTTAAAGATAGCGGAATAAAGTTCGACGTATTATTTGGCCCGGCTTATAAAGGTATTCCCCTGGCCAGTGCCTGCGCCATCTCACTGGCCACCCAGCACAATACCAATATTCCTTACAGCTTTAATCGCAAAGAAGCCAAAGATCACGGCGAAGGCGGTAACATCGTTGGCGCGCCACTTGAAGGTAAAATTTTAATTATTGACGATGTAATCACAGCCGGTACGGCTATCCGCGAATCGATGGATATAATTTCTGCCGCCGGTGCACAAGCAGCCGGTGTTTTAATTGCGCTGGACCGCCAGGAAAAAGGTAAAGCCGAGCTTTCCGCCATTCAGGAAGTTGAACAGCAGTATAATATTCCGGTTGTAAGCATTATAAAACTTGCTGATTTAATTGAATATATAAAAGATAAACCAGACTACCAGCAATACCTCGAAAGCGTAGAAGCTTACCGCGAACAATACGGCATCGAAAACTAATTTATAAATAATCAGCGAACATCGTTATAACAACATATGTTTTGCATAAATATATAGCAGAACTGATGATTATACAGGGGTATACTGTCTTAAAATCAACGGACTTGATAGGAGGAAATCATGAAAAGCTTTCTGAGCCATTTTAGCCGAGGTGATTTTTTCGCCGTATTACCTCCCGGTTTTTATATCTTTATGGTCATTTATTCCAGTATCTATTTGCATTTTGCAGATAAAAATAGCAACCCCAGCATACTGGATGTAATAACGGAACTTGAGAAACATATTCAGGGAAATCCGGTTTCAATTATTTTTATAGTATTTATCTGTTATTTGCTGGGCAGTTTGTTCCGAGCCATGCCAGTAAACTGGGCTGTACGAAGTATTCCGCCCTTTAAAGCCTCGTTCCTTGAAAAGGCCAGATTAAATAAAATTATTGAGACTGTTAATGACAATGTTAAAGCTATTAAACATGACATATCAAAAATGCCCGTACTCCTGAATAAAGAAGAAACAAAATATATTGACTCACATATTTTTAATTTCTGGAAAGATATATTGTGCATAAATTCAATCGAAGGCTTTGAGTATTATCAGATATTTGAAACACGGGTGCGCTTCTTTTCCGGAATAATATGGGCTTCATGGTGCGGTATCATTGGTGGCGTATATATGATGTTTCAAGGAAATGATTTTTTTAATCCTGTTGGCTTCCCTATTTTTTTACTGTCGTTCATATTGCTTGCCTCATTTGGAATGAATATTCGACGCATAAGGGAAGAAGAAGCAAAAGCCTTACTTCTTTTATACTCGGCATATTTGCAGCAAAATATTTCTGTCACCTCCCCACCACCATAACTAGCAGCCACTGAAACAACACAAATCTCTCGCCATGCTATTCAAAAAAGTAAACATAGCCACCTACAGTAAAAAAGATAATGCCTAATAACAGCGCAAAAAGATGTAATGCCATATAAAACCTTGAAGCAATAGCCAGATATTTTGGAATACCCAGATCAACCGGAATATCTTTAAATCGCTTACGTCTTAACCAGGGAAAACTTATAAAGCCAACATAATACAATGTTTTCATTAAGCTAAATGGCCAGCTTGTATAAAAACCCAGCTCAAAAACTGAAAACCAACGTTGAGTAAATATACGTTCATCTAAACGCCTGGATAGCAAGGGTGTTAGTATACTCAGATATATTAAAAGAATAATTACCATTAATAGTAGTAAGAGCGTCGAACCAAAAAATATTGTCCCTAAAGGTTCCATTTCCAGAATCGCTTCGACTAATGGCACCATGTAGATACTCCGGTTAATGAAACATAATCTTTTTTATTGCCAAATCTATCATATAAGGTTTTTGCCACCTCCCCACCCCCATAACTGGCTGCCACTGAGCCAATACCAATCGCCAGACCGGCCAGCCAGCCCACAGGGTTGGAAACCAGAAACAAGGTAACATTAAAAGCAATATCCAGGCGACATAGAAACTTATCGCAAACAATATGGCATCAAAAAATAGTTTGTTGACTTTATTATAAATGCTCTATTGGAAGTAACTGTATATTCCTACTATAAAAAAAACCAACAGACAAAAACCAATAAAAAGAATCATGAAAATACAACAACGGGAAAAAACAACCATTAAGCGACTAAAAGTTAAATCCAGATCGTATCCACGAAAACGCCTGGTTTTAAGTACCAACTCAGGGAAACCAATCAACCCCATATAAGTAATAACTTTATACATTAGTGTCGGCCATACATTAAACATAACTAACTCAGCGCTGCTAAACCATCGTTCATTAAATAGTATTGGGTCCAGCCTGCGTGAAAGAAAGATATGGGTAATCGATAGGATAATTATAAGCAAGCTTGTTGTGAATAAACTCAGCACCAATGCCCACATTGCAATATAGCCAGGTAATTCAACCTGATCGTATAGATCAATTATCCACATATACGAGAAACCCCTGTTAAAGAAACCACATCAACCTTATTGAAGTTCTTGTCATATATATTTCTGGCAAGGCGACCTGCTAACGAGCCATACGCCATACTACCAGCAATCAATACCAGACCAGCGACCCAACCAACCGGGGTACCAATTAACAAAATACCTGCAATCGCACTTAACCCTGTACCTGTTGCTAATCCTGCAAAGGTTTCAACAAAAATCTCATTTTCTTCCTGTTTGGTTTTTGCATCTTCAATATCCATACAAGCAGTGGCTAAACTAACCCCTGCCAGCAAATAACCACCACCTTTTGATGCTCTTGCAAATTTACGCATTTTACCCAAATAGCGATTAATATTACGTGTTGGCATATGACCACGTCGACGAGAGATGCGCAGAACTTGACGATGCGATTTTTTGCGGCTTAATAGGTGTTTGACCGGTCCCATTTTATGCTCTAACTGCTTAATTGTTTTTCGACGAGCATAATCATACTGACCCTTGGTTATCTTACCATTTTTAAACTCTTCATAATTCTTTACCAATGACTGCAAATACATTTTATTTGATTGCAAAGTTGATTTAATTGAACCAACTATTAATTGTCCACCATTAAGACTAATGCTACTTATACTTGCCATGATTTCTTGATCTTTGGGTTTGCTAAATAACTGATCCTAATTCCTATCCACCTAAGTTTTACAC
>JALTLP010000127.1 GCA_027001895.1 Chromatiales bacterium
GCCGCGAATTTTGCAAATTAAAAACAGTGCGACCACGACCAGTACAAGCGCAACAATGCCGGCAATTGAGAAAGTATCGAGTATCATAAGAATAAATCCTGTAATAGTTTAATAATATAGCGGGTTATATTTTAGTAAACGCTAATATTCATGCAATGTTAAAACTGTGATGTGTTTCCGTTTTAGTAAGAAAATATCCAGTTTTTGTTATTTTATCCATTCCATATGTCAACCAGATGAATATCCACGCGTTAGTCAGATTAGCAGTAGAAAAATTCTAACTTAGGGAGGCCTCAAAATGATGGCAAATAATAATGGCGTAACAGCCAATAAAACGAATCACTGGTTGATTTTACTTGTAATGTTTATTTTTACATTGGGTTTAAATGCCTGTGGTGGCGGTAGCGGTGGAGATCAGTCGAGTAGCAATGGTGACGGACAGGTGCTAGTGGCCTTAACCGATGCGCCGGGTGATTTTGTTACTTATACGGTTGATGTCCTGTCGATTAAATTAACCCATGCCAATGGAACCGTTGTTGAAACATTGCCGCTCTCCACTCGGGTAGACTTTGCGCAATATACAAACTTAACCGAATTCATTACCGCAGCAACAGTACCGAACGGGCGTTATGTTAAGGGCAGCCTTGTGCTGGATTATTCCGCTGCGGATATACAGGTTGAGGATGCCAACGGGGATGCCAAACCCGTCACCAGTATTGTAGATGAAAATGGTGTGCCAGTGACAACACTGGAAGTCAATGTAACCCTTGATGGTAATCGTTCGCTGCCTGTTGCACCGGGTATACCAAAAAATCTGATGCTGGACTTTGATTTACAGCAGTCCAATACCGTGGTGTTTAATGGTGCGAATATTGATATGACGGTGAAGCCGGTGTTAATTGCCGAAGTTGATCCTAAAAATCCCAAACCACATCGGGTACGTGGGCCGTTAAAGTCAGTAAACCTGACTGATAATAGCTTTGATATTTTTATTCGTCCGTTCTTTCACCGAATCGGCTTTGGTAGTCGCCTGTTTGGAACGTTGCAGGTGACAACAAACAATGAAACCTTTTATGAAATTGATGGTGTTGCTTACAAAGGCCCGGATGGTTTACAGGTGCTGGATACTATTACCCAATACACCGGTATTATTATTAAAGGTGACCTGAAATTTGGCCCATTACGTTTTGAAGCTCGCGAAGTTATTGCGGGCAGTGGTGTGCCCGGCGGAACAATGGATCTGGTGCGGGGTACGGTTACATCACGAACAGCCGATAAAATTGTAGTGCGTGGTGCGACTGTATTTCGTGCAAACGGAACGGTTGTCTTTAACGACAATGTTACCGTATCACTCGATGCCAGCACCACAGTGGTTAAGCAATTAAATGTGGGTACATTTAGTATTCAGGATATCTCTGTCGGTCAACGTATTGCTATCTTTGGCACAATTACAAATGACCAGGTATCCGATTTGCAAATGTCTGCCGCCAATGGTTATGCGCGAATGGGTTTGTCTTATTTAAAAGCCAGTGTTGTCGCGCTTTCTGATGCGACAACAAACTTTACTGTTAATTTAAGCAGTATTAATGGCCGGGCAGTCAGTCTTTATAATTTTGCCGGAACGGGAACGCCTGGAAACGATGCGGACCCATTAAACTATGAAGTGGATACAGGTACATTAAGCTTAACTGGCATTGGTGTAAGCGATAATATTGCTGCAGCCGGTTTTCCAACACCGTTTGGTAGTGCACCGTTAGATTTTAGTGCACAGACGATAATTAAAAAATAAAAGTTTATATCGTTGAAATAAGAAAGCCGGTTACAAATAGTAACCGGCTTTTTTTATATGTTGCAATTAAATGCTCAGGATACTTTCAACAAGTTTTCCTGAAAAATAGCCTTGTGTACGTCACCAATACTAATTATACCGACCAGTTTATTATTTTTATCTGTAACCGGTATGCGGCGAATATTTCTGGCACACATCATTGTTACCGCTTTTAGCAAAGGCATGTCGGGTGAAACAGAGGCGACTGTTTGCGTCATCAGATCACCGGCACTTTTATCAAGAATATCCACATAACAAGATTCGCTGGTTTCATAATTATGTTTTAAACCGTCGGCAACGATATCCGCAGTTTGTGGAAACATGGCTTTAAATATATCTTTTTCAGACAGAATACCCGTCAGGATGCCATCATCATCAACAACCGGAACACCAGATATTTCGTTTAAACACATTAGCGAGGCGATGTCCTTGATAAGTGTATCCGGTTTGGCTGTTTTAAGCGATTGGTTCATAATATCTCGAACGACCATAGTATTCTCCTTTACTTTAATATAGGGTTTTCCTAGGTTATTTATAACGAATATCTTAAGAATGAGTCCAACAAAGATAACTAATAATGTCGATGCTTTTACTTATAGGTGTCAAAAAAGGTAGATAAAAGATGAAATGGTTAAAATATATACAATTAACGCTTAATACAGAAGGTTAAATGGGAAAATCAATTACAGTTATTCTATTTTTATATCTTGTCAGTACACTCTCCTGTGCTGATAGTACTTCTGATATAAAATCTATTAATCAAAAAGTCGCACAAATTGAAAAGAACAAGGATAAACTGGATATCTTGTCAGTAAAATTGTTGCTGGAACAGCTCGAATCTTCCCCGCCTGAAGCCATGTTTTACTATAACCCAGAGACAGGTAAGCTGGCTATGGCCAAAATAACAGTTGGCCATGAAACATTTTCAACAACACACAGTTATTATTTTAATAAGAAAAATAAAATTATAAAATATTTAAAATAGATTGAAGGTCGACCTGATAACCCGCCAAAGGAAGCTGTAATATATAATAAGAAGGGTTCGATATTGTGGAAAAATACAGATAGTCCTGCGGTTAGTGGCAAAATATTACTGAAAATATTTAATACCAATATGAATATGCTCGAAGAACTGTCTAAATATTAGCGTATCCATAATAATTGCTGCTTATATTTTCAAATCGGGTAAGTTTGATTGAGTTAAACCATTCGCGGCGTTACACTGCCGGTTATGAATAACACAAAAATGTCTCAAAATACCGAAACGGTCAAATTAACCCAGTACAGTCATGGGGCAGGTTGTGGCTGTAAAATTTCTCCAAAGTTACTCGAAGAAATTTTACACAATCCATCATCAAACAATTCCACTCAAGATTACAAACAGCTATTCCCACAGTTACTGGTAGGCAATGACAGCAAAGACGATGCCGCTGTATTTGACCTGGGCGATGGTAGCTCCGTGGTTAGTACTACCGACTTTTTTATGCCAATTGTGGACGACCCGTTTGAGTTTGGGCAAATAGCAGCAACCAATGCTATCAGCGATATTTATGCCATGGGTGGCACGCCCTTAATGGCCATTGCTATTTTTGGCTGGCCTATCGACAAGCTTGGGCCGGATGTGGCCGGTACTGTTATTGAAGGTGGCAGACATGCCTGTCAACAGGCCGGTATTCCCCTTGCCGGTGGGCATTCAATCGACGCACCGGAGCCGATGTTTGGTCTGGCTGTAACGGGCAGGGTAGAGAACAGGCACTTAAAGCAAAACAATCAGGCCGAGGCAGGCTGTAAACTGTATTTAACCAAACCGATAGGCATTGGTATTTTAACCACTGCACAAAAGAAAAAATTATTAAAGCCTGAACACCAACGGATAGCACCACAAACCATGTGCCAGTTAAATAGTATTGGTACAGCATTCGCCAAACTTGAGCAGGTTAAGGCCATGACCGACGTAACCGGCTTTGGTTTAATGGGGCACTTAACCGAAATTTGTGAAGGCAGTCATGTCTGTGCCGAAATAGATTATCAGGCCGTACCAAAACTACCAGAAGTTGAAGCATATCTTGCATTGGGTTGTTCACCCGGTGGTGCCGAACGTAACTTTGCCAGTTATGGCCATAACATTGGCGCGATGACAGATGTACAACGGAAAATTCTGTGTGACCCGCAAACTTCCGGCGGCTTGCTGGTTGCTGTTAGTGCAGAAGGTGAGCAAGCGTTTCTGGAAGTTGCAGAAACCAGTGGTTTTAAACTGGATGCCATTGGTCAGCTAAAAGAAAAAGATAACAGCAATTCAGCACTAATTGAAGTGATATAAACCTTCCGCTCTAGTAAACTAGAGTCCATGGACTTACCCCAAATAGATAATTATCAGCAATTATTTGTCGACGATATTCCGCTTCTGGATGTGCGTGCGCCGGTGGAATTTAAGCAGGGTGCTTTCCCGCAGGCAAAAAATATTCCGTTAATGAATGACGAAGAACGTCACACCATTGGTATTCGTTACAAAGAACAGGGCCAGGAACAAGCCATTGCGCTGGGACATGAACTGGTGAGTGGAGATATAAAAGCGGATCGTGTTGAGCGTTGGGCTGACTTTACCCGGCAATATCCACAGGGAGCGCTTTATTGTTTCCGTGGTGGTATGCGTTCCAAAATAACCCAGCAATGGCTTTATGATAAAACCGGGGTCATTTATCCACGGGTTAAGGGTGGTTACAAAGCCTTACGTCGTTTTTTAATTAACGAGCTGGATAAAACGGTTGAGCAAACACAATTTATTATTCTTTGTGGTCGTACCGGTGCGGGTAAGACGCTGGTGCTCAACAAGATGACTGCAAAAATTGATCTGGAAGGCATTTATAAACATCGAGGCTCCGCATTTGGTAAATGTGCAGAACCACAACCCAGCCAGATCGATGTAGAAAATAATCTGACTATCGAGTTATTAAAGCAACGTAGTCGTAACCAGACAACGCTGGTATTAGAAGATGAAGGTAGCAATATTGGCTCGCGCTATCTGCCGGAAAGTATTAGTCTGTCGATAAAACAGTCTCCACTGGTAATGTTGGAAACAAGTCCTGAACAAAGAATTGAAAACGTCTTTGAGGAATATATTATCAAAGACCTGGCAGCTTATCAGGCAATGTATGGTAACGAGCAGGGATTTGATACCTGGGCAATTAACCTGCTGGCGGCACTTGACAGGATACAAAAACGTTTAGGTGGTGTGCGCTATAAAGCCCTGAAAATGATAATGGAAGGCGCACTGCAACAACAACGTAACGGGCAGGGTAGCGAACAGCATAAAGACTGGATACAGGGATTATTAACCGATTATTACGACCCGATGTACGATTATCAGTTGGCGAAAAAATCAGATCGCCTTGTGTTTACGGGTAACGAAGAATCGGTACTACAATATATTAATGAGCAGTTATCTGGATAAGTATTACGTTAATTTCAGGCAAACTGTAAACGAACACAGGCATTCCCGCTGTTATTCCATTACCTGAATGACTCACGACAGGATGCTTACGTGGAAATGAATGTGTATATAAAGTAAAAAGAATTAATGGTGAGTTAACTTTGTCTGGGCATAGTATCAGTGGTAAAATAAGATTTATTCTTATACACCTACAGTTAGCCGGATACTATGCCCAATAAAATTAATGCAGCTGATGCTTTAAAACGTCTTAAAGAAGGAAACAAGCGATTTGCTTCCAACCTGAATTCGCAGGAATCTTTATTTAGTGATCATCGTCGTGAAGAATTGCTGGCTGGGCAAGAGCCCTTTGCAATTATTCTTGGCTGTTCTGACTCACGTGTTCCTGCAGAAATTGTTTTTGATCAGGGGCTGGGTGATCTATTTGTGATACGTGTAGCCGGTAATATTGTTGCACCTTCACAGATTGGCAGTGTTGAGTTTGCTGTTTCCCAGTTCG
>JALTLP010000128.1 GCA_027001895.1 Chromatiales bacterium
GCATATATCGGAATCACCTGCAAATTCGAAAAATTTCGCTGCACCGGCATAGTCGGTACCATCAATAAGTTCAGACTGGTCAAACTCGAATAAATCAACGGTCATCTGACAGGCCGTGAATTTTACACCGGCTTCCTGACATAATTCGCGTAATTCTTCCAGACTGGCCACGCCTTTACTCTTCATTTTGGATTTCATCATCATGGTCATAATGCTTTGCATACCCGGAATAGCGGTACCGAGAACCGGGAACCATTTGTCCATCCCCATCGGCATTGGCATACCCGGATTACCCAGAGGGCTGACTTCCAGCTTCATTTTCTTTTTTAATAGCTGCAAGCCATAAAAGGTAAAAAATATTTCAACATCATAGCCAAGTGCAGCGGCTGTTGATGCCAGAATAAAGGGGGGATACCCCCAGTCTAATGTGCCTTTTGTGGCAATGATTGCTAATCTTTTCTCACTCATAATTCTTCCCGTTGGGTTTTGCTGTATTTCAGTTTGCATGGAAGTGTATCGGGCTATTCAGCCTTTTTCTGTGCGTATTCGCACTTAAAACCTGAAAAATTGAACAAAATCGGCTCTTGACCGGCTCGGCTTGCAAATCAAAGGGATGTCAATTCATGCTTCGAATCTGGTTATTTTAGGGAGTCAGGTAATATTTTGAGTTTGCAGCCATGATATCCCGGTTAGATAAGCCCAATGTACTTATAGTCACATACCCTCCCTGTATTTATTGAATAAAATCGCCTGAAATTCAAAGTATAGACCCAAATTCAGAAAATGCTAAATACAATTAAAATCCACAATTCAAGAGAGTCAAAATGAAAAATACACTTAATGTTCACCAAATGCAGATATTGCTATTCTCCTTCGCTGCATTTGTTTTTTCTTCCGTTCTTCCCGGTATTGCCTTCGGTGCAACTAGCGGCGAAAAACATCTCAAGCCTTTTATTCTTGCCCAGACAATTCAATCGACCGATATGAATAAGGCGATAACTGACACAAAAAACAAACTGACCAAAAATAACTTCCAGATTGTCGGCGAATATTCACCCTACAAAACATCACATATCATTATTGTGACCAATGATCAGTTAAAAAAATATGCCAGCCAGTCTGATAATGGCGTTTATGGTGCTGCACAACGCGTCACTGTGACTTTAGCCGGCAATGAAATACAAATTGCCTTTACCAACCCGAGCTATATGGCAAATGTTTATCGTTTTAAAACCGACCTTGCTGATATTAGCCAAAGCCTGAAAAGCAGCCTGGGGTTTGAAAAAGAATATGGTTCAGACAAAGGCTTAACCGCAGCCGAGCTACGCGATTATCAGTATAAATGGTTAATGCCATACTTTACTGATCGGCTCGAATTAGCCGAATACGCCGACCAACAGGAAGCATTGGCCGCCGTTAACAAGGCACTGGCTGACAATAAAGGGGGGGTTAGCAAGTTGTATCAGGTTGATTTGGACGGCAAAAATGCTACAGTCATTGGAGTAAGCATGAAAGGCAGCCCCGGCAACGAGTGCAGCGGTGATGCTTACATCATGGATAAAATCGACTTTAAAAAGATTAAATCATCCGGCCATCTTCCGTATGAAATTATTATCACCGATGGCAATGTTTATGCTTTATACGCGGAGTTTCGCATCGCGATTAACTTCCCTGATTTATCCATGATGGGGGAAAACAGTTTTATGTCGATAATGTGCGCGCCTGATTCGATAAAACAGGCACTAACACTTGGTGCGGGTGGTGCATTAGACGATTAATAGTGGTCTCGCTGAAGCTGTGAGGGGATGTAATTGCAAAAGTTACATTCCCTTGCCGTTTAGTGAAGTTTAAAGAGTTCTAAAGCAAGAATATATTGCAAAAGTTACATTCCCTTGCCGTTTAGTGAAGTTTAAAGAGTTCTAAAGCAAGAATATGATGAGGTTTGCCATGCCAGTTACAATGCCAAAATTTTCACCGCTTCAGATTATACTTTTTGTTACTTTTATTCTCTTTTCAAACAGCATGTTGAAAGCAGAGATTGCTGACCTGGACGCTGAAAAGTATCACAAACCCTTTATTCTGGCTCAAGCAGTCACTTCAACCGATACCGATGGCATTACCAGCAAAGTAAAGCGAGCCTTGAAAAAAGCGCGCTTTGAAATCGTTGGCCAATATTCACCTTATGCCAATACCAATATTATTATTATCTCCAGCCCGAAATTACGCCGCTATGCTTCCCAGTCTGAAAATGGCATTTACGGAGCGATACAGCGCGTTAGTATCACTACCGTTAACGGCGTCACCCAGCTTTCCTTTACCAACCCGACGTATATGGCTCATGCCTACCGCATGAAAACAGACTTGTCGGATATAAGCCGAAGCCTGAAAAAGGTTTTAGGCTTTAAAAAGGAATTTGGTTCAAAAAAAGGCGCAACCAAATATAAACTACGCCGTTATCAATACCAGTTTATGATGATGCCCAATTTTACCGACAGGCTTGAACTGGCCGAATACCCAAGCCAGCAGGCCGCGCTAAAAGCAGTACAAAGGGCGCTCGATAACAATTCTGCCGGTGTAAGCAAGGTTTACCAGGTCAGCCTGAAAGGCAAAAATGAAACCGTTATCGGGGTAAAAATGGAAGGCAACGCCACCAGTCAATGTAGCGGTGATGAATTTATCATGAAAAATATCGATTTTAAAAAGATCAAATCCTCCCCGCATCTGCCATATGAAATGATTATTCAGGATGGCGTGGTCTATGCGCTTTTTGCAGAATTTCGTATCGCCATGAATTTCCCTGATCTTGCCATGGTGGGTGACAACAGTTTTATGTCTATTATGTGTACACCTGATGCAATTATCGAAGCCTTAACGCTTGCCGCGGGTGGTGAAATAGATGAGGCCTGGTAGTGCAAATATAATAATGAGGCGGAATCCGGCATTGGATGGCCTCATTTTTTTCTTCTGCCCCTCCCCTCTGCGCCGCTGACAAGCCGGCTTGTCTCCGCCTCATATTCGTAAAACATAATCTAAACCAATTTCAGTTTTCTCTGTCCCACCTATGCCTTGTTTTCAAGCACGGGATACCATCATTACTTTTTGGCATCAATTGAGTTAACCTGCTTGATTTAACCAGGGCAAAATCTTATATAATTCGCAGATGCAATGATACCGAAACCGTTCTAACGCATGAGGATAGACCGTGCCACAACACGCCATACAACAACTAAAAAGCTACATAAACAAACACATTATTGGCCAGCAGGGTCTGGTCGATCGGCTGCTTATTGCCCTGCTCGCCGATGGCCATCTGCTGGTCGAAGGTGCCCCCGGGCTGGCTAAGACCCGTGCCATAAAAATTCTAAGCGAAGGCATTGAAGGCAACTTTCAACGCGTACAATTTACCCCCGATTTACTTCCTGCCGACCTCACCGGTACCGAAATCTATCGCCCCCAGGATGGCTCGTTCAAATTTCAACAAGGGCCGTTATTCCATAACCTGGTACTTGCCGATGAAATCAATCGGGCACCGGCAAAAGTACAGTCGGCTCTGTTGGAGGCCATGGCAGAGCGCACTATTACCGTTGGTTCAAACACCTATACACTGCCGGAACTTTTTTTGGTGATGGCCACGCAAAACCCGATAGAACAGGAAGGCACCTACCCCTTACCCGAAGCTCAACTCGACCGATTTTTACTACACGTATTTGTTGATTACCCTGACGCCAAAGCAGAAAAAGCTATATTGGCATTAAATCGTGACGAAGCTAAAAGTAGCACCACTAATTCAACAACAGCTGACGAGCAAATATCACAGGCAGAGTTATTTAATGCCCGCCAACAGGTGCTTAATGTTTATATGGCAGACAATCTGGAAGACTACTTACTTCATATTGTAAAAACCACCCGCAAACCTGATGTTTATGGTGAAGACTTAGGCAACTGGATTGAATACGGTGCCAGCCCTCGCGCCAGTATTGCACTCGACCGCTGTGCCCGGGCACATGCCTGGCTGGCCGGACGTGATTTTGTTGCACCTGAAGATATACAGGAAATGGCAGCTGATGTTTTGCGCCACCGTATTATTTTAAGTTTTGAGGCAGAAGCCGAAGGCATCAATAAAGACACCTTTATCGATACTTTGCTGTCACGCATTGCCGTGCCATAAAACAGCCTGACGTAGAGTGATATGAAGACAAGCAAGCCCATAACGGCAGACGATATAGTTCGGGTAAAGCTGGATAGTTTGATTAAACTTAACCAGCCTGCCAGCCAGTTGTCGCTTAAATCAAGGCGTGTCCATTCGCAACTCAGCGGTAACTACACTTCAACATTCAAGGGTCGGGGAATGGAGTTTGACGAAGCCCGCCCTTACCAGCCCGGTGATGATATTCGCAGTATCGACTGGCGGGTCACCGCACGTACCGGAAAAACCCACACAAAGTTATACCGCGAAGAACGTGAACGGCCGGTATTAATCTGCCTGGATCTGCGCAAACCCATGTTCTTTGCCAGCCAGCAAATGTACAAATCCGTTTTAGCTGCAAAAACGGCCGCCCTGCTTGCATGGAGCAGCTCGCAACACAACGACCGGCTTGGCGGGCTTGTTTTTTCTGAAAGCCAACACTGTGAACTCAGACCGCAGCGCGGCAAGTCGGCAACCCTGCACTTTTTAAAACGTATTACCGAACATCGCGCCTGGGAAGACAATAATCACACCGAACCATCACCCCGGGCTGGCTCAAACAATACTGTCAACCAGGCACTTGATCGTTTACGTCGGGTTGCCAAACCGGGCAGCCTGATTTTTTTAATCTCCGATTTTCGCAATATCAACCAACATACTGAATCGACGTTGGCGAAAATGTCGCGACATAACGATTTGATAATGATTTTTATCAGTGACCCACTCGAACAGCAATTACCCCCGGCAGGCTACTATAAGTTAAGCAATGGCGTTGATGAAATTACAATTAATACCGCAAACAAAATCGGACGCGAATATTACCAGCAACGTTTTGCAGCGCACCAACAATACCTGAAAGATTGTTGCAAAAAATTTGGCATCTTTTTTATATCTGTTTCAACGCATCAACCGCTTCTCGGCGCACTGCAACAAGGCCTTGGCCTGAGCAATAAAAAAAGATAACTTATCGTTTTTAATAATATGAACCCACAAATTCAAAACACTGCCGGCCTTCGAGATATTCATCTACCCGATTCAGTCTCCTGGTGGCCGCCAGCTCCAGGGTGGTGGATTGTATTGATTATTTTACTGTTAGCGATTTATTTTATACCCAAACTCTATTATCGCTTAACCTATGTTTCCATAAACAAGGTTTGCCAACAGGCTTTTGAGCAAATTCGTAACGAATACAATACCCGCCAAGATAGCAAACAACTTGTTCAGGCTTTGTCAAAACTGTTACGCCAAATTGCCATGTCATACTGTGGACGTGAGAAGGTGGCGCAATTAACAGGTGACAGCTGGGTTGATGTTTTAAACAGCCTTAGCGAAAAAAATTACTTTAACAAAGCGCTTCGCAACGTATTAATTAGTGCTCCCTATCAGAAAAATATTGCAATAGACGCCGATGAACTGCTCAGCGTAACACAGCAATGGATTAACGCTTTACCGGAAAAAACAAAACGCCCACTGCTGACAACTTCAACAACTATGGAGAGTACATCATGATTCAGTTTCTATGGCCATGGG
>JALTLP010000129.1 GCA_027001895.1 Chromatiales bacterium
GCGCATGCCGAAGAGCATAGTCTTGAAGTACAGCTACCTTTTTTGCAGGAAGTACTGGATGACTTTACTCTGGTGCCTTTGGTGGTCGGTGATGCCGAACCTCATGATGTTGCTGAAGTGATTAATAGCTTAATGCAGTATGATGATAAATCCATCGTTGTTATTAGCAGTGACCTGAGCCATTACCATGACTATAACCAGGCAAAAAAAATGGACAGTGCAACCAGTGAAGCCATTGTTAACATACAACCCGAGCGAATAAGTTATGATGATGCCTGCGGCCGGAACGGCATCAAGGGTATGTTAACCGTTGCTGCCGAGAACAACCTGGAAGTTGAGCTGGTTGACCTGAGAAATTCCGGCGATACCGCTGGTGATAAAGATCGTGTTGTGGGATACGGGGCTTATGTCATCCATTAAACTTTCCGAACAAGAGCAGAAAATATGTTTGCAGGTTGCAAAAAAATCCATTGAGCATGGTCTGCAACAAGGTTCCGCTTTGCCGGTTGTAACGAGTGAATATACGGATAGTTTGCAACAACAGCTTGCCAGCTTTGTGACCTTGCATAAGCATGGCCAGTTACGGGGCTGCATCGGTGCGCTGGAAGCGTATCAACCTTTGATTAAAGATATTGCCGAGCATGCTTATGCGGCGGCATTTCAGGATCCGCGTTTCCCGGCGCTAAATGCCAGTGAACTCGAACAGCTGGATATTGAAATATCGGTACTGGGAAAACCTGAACCGATGCAGTTTACTGGTGAAGCTGATTTGTTAAAGCAAATACGCCCGGGCATTGATGGTCTTATTCTTGAACACGGGTTTAACCGCGGAACATTCCTGCCTTCGGTATGGGAACAATTGCCGGATGTAACGGAGTTTTTTAAACACTTAAAAAACAAGGCCGGTTTGCCAATGGACTGGTGGCGTGATGATGTGAAGGTAAGCCGATACCAGACGTTTTCTTTTTCGTAAAAAATTAACGCATATTATGTACTAATCGCTCCAGCCACATAGCTAGTTTACTCCAGAACCATTCTTTAATACGTTGTAGTGCAGGCCGATTGTTCCATAATAACGGACTGATATGAATGGCATCATTAAAACCGGCTTCAAAAAAATCAGACAGTTGCAGGGTTAAGTCGGGGGACTGTACTTCTATATTGAGTTCCAGGTTAAATTTCTGGTTCCACTTGTCAAGATTACTTGAACCGATACAGACCCAGTCATCACAAAGTATGGCTTTAGCATGAGTGAAGCGAGGCTGGTATTCGTATATTTTTATTTTATTTTTTAACAGCCGATTATATAAATGTCGGGCAACCTGGTTAACC
This sequence comes from Chromatiales bacterium, assembly GCA_027001895.1. Taxonomy (GTDB): domain Bacteria; phylum Pseudomonadota; class Gammaproteobacteria; order UBA6429; family Thiohalophilaceae; genus SZUA-37. The sequence goes on from JALTLP010000129.1 coordinate 1,333, forward strand.
CAGGGGTGGTCAGAATTTTTACCGGGTAATAACAAACGTACATCGCAACCGCGCAGTGCAGCAGCTATCAGGGATTTTTTCAGTCGTCGTGTTGGTACAAAATAGGGGGTTGTTATCCAGATGCGCTTGCGGGTTTTTTTGGCAGCATGAATAATGGCTCGTTGTATCTCATTATGGTGCCAGGTGCACGACGATAAAAGTCTTGCCTGTTGCTTATGTAATAAAAGGTGAGATGCTTTAATTCTGTTATGCCGAGTCAGATTTTGTCCCTGCATACCGGGCATATGCTGTTTAAACAGGCTTGCGCAGTCCTGAACAATGCTGCCATTAATCTGCAACATGATATCTCGCCAGCTCTTGTCATGTTCTTCCGGAAAATTATAGTCGTCACAAATACCTGCACCGCCCAGAAAAGCGGTTGATTTATCAATAACAAGTAACTTGCGGTGATCACGGTACAGGTATTTTAAAAGATGGTGGTTACGCAAAGGATTAAACAGGTACAATTGCACCCCGGCATTAAGCAGTTGCTGGCGTTGCTGTATGCTTAAACCTTTTGAACCATAGGCATCAAGAATTAAATATACGGCAACATTGTTTTGTCTTGCCTGGATAAGAGCTTTAATAAAAAGATTAGCAGTCAGGCTGGTTTCAAAAATATACTGGATAATATAAACCGATGAGTTTGCCTGCTTAATGGCATCAAGCATGGCCGGAAAAAACTGTTTGCCTTCGCTATAGAGCTGGAACTGGTTATTATTGCGGGGAGAATAGTTATATTTATAATTAATATAACGCTTACTACGCTGCTTAATTGTGTTTATTAACCGTTTGGCCATGGCGTGTTATGTTACCGGGTTAAATTCAAGCCTGTTAGCCTTGCAGATTATCTGTATTTTTCCTTCTATAAATTCAGTTACATTTTTACCTGCCAGCTTGTTACGCCAGCCACTAAACAGGGCAACAGGTTCATTCGTTACCAGCCATTTCTCAAGATCTTTTCTCGAGCATAGCATAGTCGTTGTTATTTTTTCACGGGCGGCACAAAGGCGAACAATTGCCATAATGCAATCAATCAATGCGTCCTGCTCCGTGCTGGTGCGAACCGGTTTGGGCAGCACCGGCCAGTTGTCCTGCGGGCGTTGCTTCGATTGTTTTATAATCTTTATTATAGTGTCACCTGACTTTTTAATAACACCGTCGTTAAGCCCTCGAATACTGGCAAGATTATTTTTATCGGTTGGTTGATGTTGTGCAAGGCTGAGTAATACATCATCACTGAGTATCCATTTACGTGGCTTATCCGAGCTGATTGCTTTTTGTTCCCGCCAGGCTGCAAGATCCTGTAACACGGCACGTTGTAAACCATTTAAGCGGTTATTTCCTTTAACCTTGCGCCACATTTTTTCCGGGTGGGCTTCGAAGGTGGAATCGCTGCTTAAAAAATTAAAATCATCAACCAGCCAGTCGAGACGTTTCTGTTCGGATAACTTGCGGGTAATAATGTTATAAATATCTCGCAGGTAGATAACATCGTTAATGGCATATTCGAGTTGTTCGGCGCTTAACGGGCGTTTGCTCCAGTCGGTACGGGCAAACTTTTTGTCCAGCGAAACATTGAGCAAGGCATTGACCAGATTGCCATAACCAATCTGGTCTGCGTGGCCGAGCAGGGTGGCGGCTATCTGGGTATCAAATAAATTTCTGGGTGCGCTTTTCCTGTAGTTGTAAAAAATTTCCAGGTCTTGCCGTGCGGCATGAAATACCTTGGTGATTGATTCATTAAAAACCAGCTCGATAAAGGGTTCAATATTTTTAATCGCAAGTGGATCGATACAGGCCAGGCTATCTTCCGACGCAACCTGTATCAGGCAAAGTACCGGCGAATAGGTTTTTTCGCGGATAAATTCGGTATCAATAAACAAGGTAGGTGAGTCCTGAATGGAATCGCAATATGCCTGCAAGTCATCCGCGGTATCAATATATAAATAAGTATGATTTGTGGTAGTTTGGTAGCTTGTTGGCATAATCGTTCTTTTAATAGTCTTTAATAATCAGTAAGATGTTTAATTATTACATAATTAGATTTTTTCAGACGATATTTTTACGGAATACAGGATGCATATTCATATACTGGGGATTTGTGGCACTTTTATGGGGGGCATTGCGACCATTGCGCGTGAAATGGGCCATAAGGTAACCGGCAGCGATTTAAACGTTTATCCACCAATGAGCACCATGCTGGAAGAACAGGGGATTGAAATTATCCAGGGTTTTGACGAGTCTCAACTGAGTCCAACTCCGGATATTGTCATCATCGGTAATGCCATGTCACGTGGCAATAAAGCGGTTGAATATATACTTAACAATAACGTGCCCTATACTTCCGGCCCACAGTGGCTGGCCGAGCATGTATTGCAACAGCGCTGGGTATTAGCGGTTGCCGGCACGCATGGTAAAACAACCACCAGTAGTATGCTGACCTGGATTCTGCATGATGCCAATATTAAAAGCGGTTTTTTAATTGGCGGGGTGGCGAAAAATTTTGGTGTTTCTGCCAGCCTCGGGGATTCGGATTTTTTTGTGATAGAAGCGGATGAGTACGATACGGCCTTCTTTGATAAACGTTCCAAGTTTGTTCATTATCATGCCCGTACTGTTATATTAAATAACCTTGAGTATGATCATGCAGATATTTTCCCAGACATTGAAGCTATTCAGACCCAGTTCCATCATTTAATTCGTACCATACCAACCAGTGGCCTTATTATTTACCCGGAAGACGATAAAAATCTGAAACAGGTTTTATTGCAGGGCTCCTGGACGCCAACGGCAAAGCTAAGCGAGAAAGACAGCCAGGCAGATAATGAGCCCACCGAATGGCAATGTGAAAAACTTGTCAATGACTATTCACGTTTTAATGTTTTACAAAATGGGAAAGTACAGGGAACCGTACAGTGGGATCTAATTGGCCGCCACAATATGTTTAATGCTCTGGCAGCAATAATTGCCGCCAGACATATTGGTATTGCACCCCAACATGCGATTAAAAGTTTGTCGCGTTTTGAAGGTATAAAACGTCGTATGGAAGTACGTGGCGTAGTGAACAATATAATTGTATACGACGATTTTGCCCACCACCCGACAGCAATAAAAACAACCCTCGATGGTTTACGTAAACAGGTTGGACAAGCACGTATTATTGCCGTCATCGAGCCCCGCTCAAACACCATGAAGCAGGGCGTTCATGCAAAAGCGCTGGCCGAGTCGTTACAACTGGCCGATTATGTCTTTGCCATGCAGCCGGATAATCTTGAATGGAACCTCGCCGAAGCGTTACAGGCGCTGGACAACAGCAGTGTCGAAAAAAGTGTTGAAGGGATCCTGGTTAAATTAATCAGGCTGGTTCAACCGGGTGACCATGTGCTTATTATGAGCAATGGTGGTTTTGCCGGTATCCATCAGAAACTGTTAAATATGCTAGACTCCATGTAACTTTTTTAGAGTGATGTAAATGAAACAGGCTTCCCCAATTATTGTTGCAATGACCGGCGCGTCAGGTGCCTGTTATGGATTGCGCCTGCTGGAATGTTTAATAAAAGATAACCGTCAGGTTTACTTACTGATTTCAAAAGCGGCACAGGCGGTTTTTGCAATGGAAACTGATTTAGACTTACCTTCAAGACCTGCAGAAGCGCAGGCGTATTTAACCGAACACTTTAATGCCGAGCCTGATCAAATCATTGTTTATGGTCGGGAGCAATGGAGCTCTCCGGTGGCGAGCGGTTCGCATAAAGCCGAACACATGGTGGTCTGCCCATGCACTACCGGCACCTTGTCGTCGATTGCACAGGGTTCAAGTGATAACTTAATGCAGCGCGCGGCTGATGTGATGATTAAGGAACAACGCAAGCTGATGTTGGTTGTGCGGGAAACACCCTTATCTCCAATCCATCTTGAGAACATGCTGAAACTGGCTAATATAGGCGTTACTATTATGCCCGCCAATCCCGGTTTTTATCAGAACCCGAAAACCCTCGACGATCTGGTTGATTTTGTTGTGGCAAGAATTCTTGACCATCTTGGGGTGGAGCACCAGTTGTTACCTCGCTGGGGGTTGTAAACCTGTTCAAAGCATAATTAGCTTGACAGAATTTAGGCTTCGGCTTAAATAATGAATAAGTTTGTAATATCTTGGCGAGCAAAGGATACATGAACGTTTAATGAATATACCGCTATTCCCATTGAATACTGTTCTGCTTCCAGGCGGGCCGTTACCCTTACGTGTTTTTGAACCACGCTACCTTGATATGGTTAGCCATTCTATGAAAAACGACAGCCCTATTGGTGTGGTTTTAATTAAAAAAGGTTTTGAAGTGGGGCCTGCGCCTGATATCCATGATATTGGTACTATGGCAAAGGTTACATACTGGCATCAACGCTCGGATGGTTTGCTGGGTATTACCCTGACCGGGCAACAGCGTTTTAAAATAAAAGAAATAAATGTGAATGGATCACAGGTTATAACAGCAGATATTGATTTACTGGAAAACCTGCCGGCAACCCCTATAAGCGAAGAGAACGGCCACCTGTTACCGATACTTGAAAAAATTCTTGAACAGCTAGGCCCACCGTTTAAGACCATGCCTCGTAACATGGACAATGTAGAATGGGTGAGCGCCCGTTTACTTGAATTATTACCGGCTGATTTGTCGGTTAAACAGGCTCTGCTTGAAAGTAATAATATTGAAGAACGTCTTGCAAAGATTGAATCTATACTGAAAGATGCCAGGCATTAGGCGTAACCCTGGCGGAGTTGCTGGCAGCTTCTGGCTGATCGATTAGCAACGTTTGCCCATCCCAATGACTGTTTTTTGTTACAGTATCTCCGCGCTTACGAATAACAATTTTTGCATCCAGATCTTTTTTCAGTAAATCGCCAAGCTGCTTGAACTCGTTAACAGTTGTTAAATAATTTAAAAACGGACTGCGTGTAATTTTTGCCAGAGCAATTTCACCCAGCCACAATGGTTTTTTTATAAGTTCGCTTTGTGTAGAAAATTTTGATGGCCATAAGCGGATAATAACAAGCTGATTATTTTCAAGTAGCTTTGTAAAAGTTAATAAATTATATTCACCATTATGAATATGCTTAACCACGGGTAGCTGTAATGGATTATTCGTTTCGTTTAACCAGTTAAAATAAAGTTGTGCCGTATTTTGTTGTCGTTGCCAGCCGGCTTTTTCTAATGTGTTGATGATTGAGCGATTGCTTGCCGCCCACTGAATGTTAAGGGGTTGTTGCTGGAAGGCACGCAGATCATTACGGTAGGCCGGTAATGCAGTCCAGCCGGATTCGAGCCAGGCCTGGTGGCCAATGATGTAGTTTGTCTGCGGTTTGTGTTTAACTATCTGTGTGTTATAGGAAAACGTAACAACCAGTAATACCGAGCAAATAAATACAAATGCATTTTCCGTCAAGGTGTTTTCTGTTTTAGTGGATGTTAATGGATGTCTGCGATAAGCAATACCCAGTATCGAAACCCAGACAAGCCCAAACAGAACGTATCCGGCAAGAGTGGATGCCTCCAGTATGCCCAGGTAAAGCAGGGCGAGGCCTGTAAGAGAAACAAATATAAAGGAAACCGTATAGAGGAAGCGGCTCTGCTTGCGGGTTAAATTTTTTGCCAGATAAATAGTGATAAAGCCATAAACACTTATCGCAGCAATATACAGATGCGACTCTACATGGAAACGACTGAAAAATAATTTTAATGAAAAGCTGAAATTATTAACCAGCAAAACAAATAACCAGGGTAATACTAAAGAGGCAATCATAAAAACAACCGCCTTATAATTGCGCTTGTAAAAGTTCCATAGAGAAAAAAGAATCACGCTGCTCAGTAAAAAATTATATTCACTGAACAATACAAAATAGTTTGCAAGCTGTGTTGCCACCGGGTGCTGTAATTGCAGAAACTGGCTGCGAATAAACAGGTCAATATTATTCAGAAACAGCGTGTTAAATAAATAGTGATTAGCCGCAATAAGTGTAACGGCACTTATAACAAGCAAGATAGCAAAACTGCTTATTGCCCGAATCTCGGGGTGTTTCGGGTTTACAAGTCCGTCCGGCAAAGAACCAAGAAGCGGGTGTCTGCGCGCCCAGATAATCAGTCGGTAAGACAAAACATCCGCCTGTGGTGCCAGCCAGCCATACAGTGTTTTAATTAACTGGATAATCAGCAGTATTAAAACAATGGTGATAACAATTAAAAAAGCCAGTTGCCCGGCAAATTCTTTTGCCAGTTGTAACGACATGCCAAATAAAATACCCGGTAACAGGTAAAGAGGTGCCCAGATCAGGGCTGATAAAATATTGGAAAAATAAAATTCCCGGGCAGGCATACCGGACATCCCTGCAATGGTTGGAACGATGGCACGTAACGGCCCGAAAAAGCGTCCCAGCATAACGCTTTTTTTGCCATGCTTTTCAAAAAAACGGTTACCTTGCTGAATCAGTGCGGGGTAACGTGACAGCGGCCACATGCGTTGTAATTGCAGCTGATAATGTTGCCCCAGGTAAAAACTTAAACCGTCTCCACAAATTGCACCGGCAATAGCGATTAACGTAGTCGGCCAGAAATCAAGGTGGCCGGTTGAGATGAGTGCGCCAAAGCCCACCATTAAAAGAAAGCCGGGCACAACCAGACCAACAACCAGCAATGATTCACTCATCGCGATTATAAAGATAAAGATATTTACCCAAACTGTGTGTTGGGTCATCCAATCAAGAAAAATTTCTAGACTATCAATGTTCATAGTGGGAACATATTAACGTGTTTTGTGTCAATTAGTGAAGACTCACTTATAAGAATGCTGATTTGTTCACAGCTTTAACTGGCAATAAGAGGTATCAGTTATATGCGTTATTATTTGATTTTTATCTTGTTGCTGGCCGTCTCGGTTGTTAATGCTGCAAGTAGTTACGAGGCTGGTTCAGCAGCGAACGCACAAAGTAACTCCCAATACTCCGATGCCAGGCAGACCGGCGCTGCCTTAAAAGAATTAGGCCTGACAGAGAACTGTAGTATCGAACCGGTTTTTAATGGCAGAGCCTGCGTCTACGAAACAGGCAACATAGCGAGGCAAACGGTTGTGCTGGTGCATGGTCTTAATTCCAGCGCGGCTGTCTGGTATGAGCAGGTTAAAGCATTAAAGAACAAATTCCATGTCGTTACGTTTGATTTGCCTGGCTTTGGCAAGTCATCAAGCGATAACCAGTTATACTCGCCTACAAATTTTGCCCGTTTTGTACACCACGTTGTTAAAAAGCATGTTAACAAACCTTTTTATCTTGTTGGTCATTCTATGGGGGGAGCTATTGCGTTACGTTACAGTGCAATGCACCCGCACTATGTAAAGCGTTTAATCCTTACCGATGCCGGTGGAATTTTGCATGAATTTGCATTTGCAAAAAATGTTGCTTTTAAATGGATTAAGCGCCTGCAACAAATGGCAACCGTTGCGATACCCGGTTTACAGGATATGCCAGCCATACACGAAATGGCGAACATTTTTTTTCAGAAACTTGATGGTGTTCCGGTTGATATCCGTGATGCTCTGAGAATTCCTGAGTTACGGCAGATTATATTAAAAGGTAACTCGATACCGATTGCCGGTGCTGCACTGTCGGTTGAAGACTTTAGTGGTGCTATTCGGAATAATAATATTCCAACCCTGATTATATGGGGTACCTATGATTTGATTACACCGGTTCGTACCGCAACTTTGCTTGAAGCAAGAATGCCAAATTCATATTTAAGAATACTGGATCGTTCGGCTCACTCGGGAATGGTGGACGAGCCGGCTAAATTTAACCGCTTAATGCTGGAACATTTTACTGCAACCGAATCAGAGCTGGAAAAGAGGTACTGGCATTTTCCAGCATTTAAAGAATCAGAGCGTATCGGTTTATGTAATAACGAGACGGAAAAAATATTCGAAGGTAATTACCAGCGTATTGAGTTAACCAATTGCAAAAAAGCCATTATAAAGAATGCCAATATTGGTTCAATTATTGCGAAAAACTCCTATATCGAAATTGAAAAAAGTCAGATTGTAAGTAAAGACATTGGGCTGGTTTTATATGATTCAACAATCTATGTAACCGGCAGTCTGGTAAGTGCAAAAATTGCAGTACAGTCGGTACGTAGCCATATGGATTTTGCCGGGGTTGATTTTAAAATTGACGACACTACCATTAATAATCTCGGGCAGAGTGACGTGGTTTTTTCGGTAAGCACGATTAATGGAAAAAGTATGCATCGTTATGAAGATTTAACGGTTGCGACACGGTATTAGTGTTATTGCGAGAGCATAATATCCCAGCAATCTTGTTTTGATATTCAAGATCTCTCACGTTTAGTTCGAGATGACAAAAAAAGATTTCTCCTTGAGTTAATGTTTTGTAAATTTTTAAGCAGGCTCTCGCGCATGCAGGCGATACAGTATATTATTCTTGTCATTGCAAGGAGCGTAAGCGACGTGGCAATCTTATTTTATATTTTTTAAAGGTGTTTATCCGTGCCAGCCTGGCACGTCCCCATTTCTTTTGTTTGCCCAAAAGAAATGGGTGAAAGATTTGCACAGGATGTGTTTATACTGCGAAGGCCATGGACGGCCGAGAGCAGTAAAAGGGCACCCGACCCTTCGCCTGACTTACGTCAGGTACCTTCGTTGTTTGAAAAAATCGAGCGTTGCTTGCAGCTCTCGCACATCCCTGTGCTACGCTGCATTCGTACATCCTGTACATCACTCGCGCGAAAACATTTGTGCAGGGATGCACTTATGCCGCGAAAGCCATGGATGGCCGGGAGCGGTGTGCTCGCTATGATCTCGATTTTTCCTGCACAACTCAGCTTGGCTAACGGGGGTTTAAAACCCCACCAACTTAACAGCGTAAAAAGCTGCAACAATATTCCGACTCAATACATGCGTAGGCTATTCCCCTTAATCGCAGTTCATCGGGCTGGGTTATAAGCGCAAGCGACACCGAAGGGCGAGTGCAGGACGCACGAGCTTTTGCGATCAGGCCATGGAAGGCCTGTCGCAAAATGGCCTGAGCATTAACCCACGGCTGAGGAACGTTTTGCGATTAGGGGTGCGCTTCTTTTTCGTCTCTTTTTCTTGCGCAAACAAGAAAAAGGGACTCGCAGCTCGCGTAGCGAGTTGAGAAACACAAATAAAATCAAGTCGGCATGAGAGCCCGCATATAAATACCGGCTTCAACTTCACCGAAACGGTTTTTATTTAGATTCGCTTTTTGTGGGAATGACAATAAATTACAAAGTTTTAAACACAGCCTCTGCTGCATCTAAAGTATTTTCAATATCTTCATTAGTATGCGCACTGGAAACAAAGCCCGCTTCATAAGCCGAGGGTGCCAGATAAATACCTTGTTCCAACATGCCGTGGTAAAACTTTTTAAAGCGTTCAACGTTACACTGAGAAACTTCGGCAAAATTGGTAACTTGTTCCGCTTCGGTAAAGAACATTCCAAACATGCCACCGACTTCATTGGTGGTTAAGGCTATATTATTCGCCTTAGCACGTTCTTTCAGGCCTTCTGTTAAAGCCACTACTTTTTCATTAAGTCGTTCGTAGAAACCTTTGCTGCTGATTATTTCCAGGTTTTTTAAACCCGCCGCCATTGCTACCGGGTTTCCGGATAATGTGCCCGCCTGGTAAACCGGGCCAGTCGGTGCAATTTGTTCCATAATTTCACGCTTACCACCGAACGCACCCACTGGCATACCACCACCAATAACTTTACCCAGGGTTGTTAAGTCGGGTTTAATATTATAATAAGCCTGCGCACCACCGAGTGCGACACGAAAGCCGGTCATCACTTCGTCTAAAATTAACACGCTGCCATGCTTTGTGCATTGTTCTCGGAGTGTTTCAAGAAAGCCGGGTACGGGTGGAATGCAGTTCATATTGCCAGCAACCGGCTCAACGATAACCGCGGCGATTTCACTACCAATTTTGTCAAAGGTTTGTTTAACCTGTTCAATATCGTTGTAGTTCAGGGTGATTGTCAGTTCGGCAAGTGCAGCCGGCACTCCCGGTGAAGTCGGTACACCCATTGTTAATGCGCCGGAACCGGCTTTAACCAGTAATGAATCGGAATGGCCGTGGTAACAGCCTTCAAATTTAATAATTTTGTCCCGCCCCGTATAGCCACGCGCCAGTCGCAAGGCACTCATGGTCGCTTCGGTGCCGGAACTGACCATACGTACAAGTTCGATAGAATCCATTGTTTCACAAACACGGCGGGCCATTTGCGTTTCAAGCTCGGTGGGCGCGCCAAAACTTAAGCCCTTATCAAGCACGGCTTCCACGACGTTTAACACATCGTCATGGGCATGGCCAACAATCATTGGCCCCCAGGAAGCAACGTAATCAATGTACTTGTTTTTGTCTTCGTCATAGACATAAGCCCCTTTTGCCGATTTAAAAAATACCGGTGTGCCACCCACGCCGTTAAAGGCGCGTACCGGGGAATTGACACCACCGGGAATACATTGTTGCGCCTGTTCATATAAGTTTGCTGAGTTTTCTAATGAGGCTGACATAATAAAATCCTGTTGATATTGTTTTAAAATAAGGCGTTAAACTTTTCTGCGGCCTGTTTAATATTATTTTGGGCGAATACGGCGTGAATAACGGCAAGCATATCTGCGCCTGTATCGATTAAAACAGGTGCATTTTCAACGCTTATGCCGCCAATTGCAACTATCGGAATCTGTATTTGTGACCTTGCCTGTGCAAGTGTTTCGACTTTTGCCGGTGGCGCATCCGGTTTTGTTTTTGATGGAAAGAAACGACCGAAGGCAACATAGTTTGCCGATTGTTGTTGTGCGGATACGGCCTTATTAATATCGCTATGGCAGGTTATGCCAATAATTTTATTTTTTCCCAGCGATTTTCTGGCTGTGTTGATATCAGTATCGGTTTGGCCGAGGTGTACACCGTCAGCATCGGCTTCTAAAGCAAGCTCAACATTGTCGTTGATTATAAAAATGGCTGCGTGTTTGTTGCATAACGCTTTTAAAGCAAGACATTCTTTTAGCTGTTGCTGTATGCCAGCGGTTTTGTTGCGGTATTGAATTATTTTTGCTCCGCCCATAATGGCTTGTTCCACCATATTAACAAGGTTGTTATTACATAGTTGTGGGTCTGTAATAACATACAAGCCACGCAATTTATTATTAAAGGTCATCGTTACATAACCTGTATGGGAGTCGCTGACCTTTGCCAGGTTTTTCGGCATGAAGGAGGCTTGTGTGGGTAAAGTCCTGTGCCGCTTTTAGCGCATCAAATACATTATTATATTTAAGTATATATGCACTGACAGCCGATGCCAGCGTACAGCCGCTACCATGAAACTGGCCGGGCAGGCGAGCATAATTAAAAGAGTGTTGTGACTCTTTGCTGTATAAAACATTGCAAATATTGTCAGGGTCTTTTTCATGCTCACCCGTTATTAACACGTACTCGCAGCCAAGTTTAAGCAATTCACTGGCGCAGTCGTCTATATTATTCTTACCCGTAAGAAACCGGGCTTCCTCTGTGTTTGGGGTTAGTACGGTTGTGTGTGGGATAAGATCTTCACGAAGTGCGCTGATTATTTTCTCAGTCGATGTATTTGCAGCAAGGTTGGCACCACCCCCGGCTTTTAATATGGGGTCAAGCACGACAGGGAGGGTTGGCATTGCTTTTACAGTTTCAGCCACCTGCTTTATTATTTTTTCATTTGAAAGCAGGCCAATCTTAATGGCACTGGCCTGTATATCGGCTGTGAGCGTTTTAACCTGTTGTTTCAGCAAGGCGGCATCGCAACTCTGAATCCGGTAAACATTACGGGTATCCTGTACTGTCAGGCAGGTAATGATGGGTAGTGCATGTACCTGCAGTTTTGCCAGGGTTTCTATGTCTGCCTGGATACCGGCTCCACCGCTTGGGTCGAGACCCGAAAATACAAGAACGTTGTGTTGAGTGTCAGTCATTATTTAATTGTATCATTGCTAAATAGGGAGAACGGCAGTGTTTTTATTTTTGCGGTTTTAATTTATGCTTTGAGTTTATCCCAATATATTAAGTGAGAGTTCAATGAGTTTTAAGAAATACGAATGTGATATTTGTGGCTTTATTTATGATGAAGAACTGGGCCTGCCCGAAGAAGGCATCGCGCCGGGTACCGCCTGGGACGATATTCCTGAAGACTGGCAGTGTCCCGATTGTGGGGTGGGTAAGTCGGACTTTAATATGGTGCAAATAAGCTAGACTTGCTGCTATCCAATATATTGCTCATTTGTGGCCTAAATTGGCTGATATATTTAAAGGTTATGTTGCCGTTGGCCGATAATTCAGTAAGTTAGTGCCGCTTAAAAAGTGGTAAAAGAGGTGTTGGACTCGTAAGTTATTGTAATTATTATATAAAGGTCGATTTGCACAAATGATTAGCGCAACAATTTCTTCTGAAAAACCGGATATCAAGTCACTTGTGAAGGATATTCAGGGACTGGTTTCACTGCCTGAAGTTGCGATTAAAATAAACAGCATGGTTGATGATCCGAGTGTTTCGGTTGATGAAATCGGCAAACTTATCAGCCAGGATCCGGCCTTAACGATTCGTATACTGGCTATCGCCAATAGTCCATTTTATGGTTTGTCTGCTGAAATCAGCACTATTTCCCGTGCGGTTACGGTGCTGGGCACCAAGCAATTAACCGATGTTGTATTGTCTACCGCTACGACCAATGCATTTGCCGGTATCCCTATTCATGTAATTTCTGTTGATGATTTTTGGCACCATAGTCTGTATTGCGGTTTGTTAGCTCAGGAGTTATCAAGTAAACATAACCCACCATTGCGTGATTCGATGTTTGTTGCCGGTTTGTTACATGACATTGGCCACCTGGTCATGTTTAATAAAATTCCCGAGCTTATTCATGATGCTTTATTGCGTACCGTTCAGGGCGAGTCGTTACCTTTATATATGGAAGAACGCGAAGTAATAGGGTTTGACCATGCTCAGGTAGGTGCCGAGTTAGGCCGGGTCTGGAACCTGCCTGCTTACTTAATTGAATGCATGGAATATCATCACGAACCTGAGAAGGCCAAAGAGTTTAAGCTCGAAGCTGCAATTATTCATATTGCTAATGTTGTGGCATCTCTACCCTACAGTGATGATATTGATGAATCTGACCTGGCTTCGGTGCATGAAAGTTGCTGGAAAGTAACGGATTTAAAACCAGCCGATGTTCAGGCTGCGACCAGTCTCGCCAGAGAAAAAATAGACGAAATGAAAAAGGCCTATTTTAATTAAGCTGCAACGATTACGGTTTTACCACGACCAGAATAATAATCAAAAATAAAAATATTACCGGTACTTCGTTATACCAGCGGAAATAAACATGGCTGTGTTTATTGCGGTTATATTTAAAATCCATCAACAACTTGCCACAGTGGATATGGTACCCCAGTAAAAACACAACGCTTGCCAGTTTCAGTTGCATCCACCAGGTATCAGCAAAGGCATACCAGGCATAATTATGTAGCATCCAGATACCGAATATAAAAGTAAAAATCATTCCCGGTGTCATAATGCCAAAGTAAAGTTTGCGTTCCATAACCTTGAAACGTTCTATGCTGGTGATATCGTTAGGGTCACACATGGCATGATAAACATAAAGGCGCGGTAAATAAAAAAGCCCGGCAAACCAGGTCACCATAAAACTTATATGCAGTGCTTTAACCCATATCATGCTGATTCATCCCTAATTTAATTGTTTAACTGCGTTAGTCGGTTGTTGTGAAGTCGATGTAGTAAGGTTTAGCATCGACTGAATTTGCTGTTCAACGATACTAAAATCCAGCTCCCCAATTTTATGGCGCACGATAGTACCGTTCGGTGCAATTAAAAACGTGGTGGGTGTTAAACGGATACCACCAAATGCTTGGGTGGCCTGTTTGTTGATATCCATTGCTATTATATAAGGCAACTGTTTTTGTCTGGCCATTTTCATTACATGGTCCGGGCGGTCATAAGGCATGGATATACCGATAATTCTTAAGCCCTGAGTATGATACTTATTATGCAGCTCAATTAAATGTGGCATTTCCTTAACGCAGCCACTGCAGGAGGTAGCCCAGAATGTTACCAGTAGTGGCTTACCCCGGAATGAAGCCAGTTTTATTTTTTCTCCAGTAATGGTTGTCAGTTCAATATTCGGTGCAAGCTTTATACCGGAAGGTGAAAACCATAACCAGGCCATCAATATTACAAAAATAAATACAAAGGCTGCGATCAGTTTATCTTTTGTTTTCAGGTTTTGCATGATAATTAGAAATTTGTAAATTATTTTTTGTTATTTGTTTTTGTTAAATACACTTCAGATAACGCCTGGTATATCGGTGTTGGGCATACCAGTTTAGACATCCCTTTTGCAATCAATGCCGTCGCCATTAGTGGCAGTATAAGCGTAGAGTTCGTTGTCATTTCCATTACGATAACAAATGCGGTTATCGGGGTTTGCACAACGCCGGTAAAATACCCCACCATGCCGAGGATAACAAGTGAAGCTGTTGGCAGGTGGGGAATGTATTCAGCAAGGTTGGCACCAAAACCAGCACCGACCGATAACGAGGGTGCAAAAATACCACCGGGAATACCGCTTAAGTAAGATGCAACAGTCGCCAGTAGTTTTAAAAACGGAAATGAAGCGGTGGGCTCGCCACCATTAACCAGATTTTTTGCTTCATGATAGCCGGTGCCAAAACTTAAACCGTTTGACGCATAACCAAGAACGCTGATAATAAGGCCACAGATAAAAGCCAGTACAACTGGGTGGGACTGTGCAAAGTTAAATAACTGTTTGCTTCCATGAATAAGAGCCATACTAAACATGCCACCGAAGATACCACCACCAATACCGCAAACGATAATAGCAACCCAGGTGTAATAGTCTAAAGAAAGTTCGGCATTACTGTGGCCGAAGTAGGTGTACTGTCCCAAAATCGCAATGGCTGTCAGGCCGGCGAGGATAACGGCGAGTAACAATATATTACCCAGTCGGCGTTCAAAATTGTGTGTCATTTCTTCCATAGCAAACAAAATCCCGGCCAGTGGCGTATTAAATGCAGCGGCAATACCGGCTGCCCCGCCTGCAATTATCAGGGCCTTAGCCATATGTTTACGACGAAAACCTGCATGGCCATGCAGTGAATATATAATAGAAGCACCGACATGTACGGTTGGACCTTCGCGGCCGATAGAGGCGCCACTGAACAAACCCATAATGGTGAGCAAAATTTTCCCGGCCGCAATTTTAAGTGATAACACTTTTTGGCGGAGTTCGTGGGTACGAAGCTCAAGTGCGGCAATGGTTTGTGGAATACCACTGCCCTCGGTGCCCAGAAAAATATTTTTGGTCAGCCATGCAACGGCGGCAAGGCTGAACGGAGGGATGGCCAGTGCAACCCAGGGGTTGTCTTTAAACAGTAATAAGTAATAGTGGTCGGCCTGTTGTGCGGCAATGGCGAAAAAAGCAGCAACAGCACCGACGATCAGCGCGCTGGCCAGAAATATAAGCCGTAAGCGAATTTTCTGGGGGGAAAAGAGTTGTCGACGTGTTTTTAATAGATGTTTGCGCATAATAACGGCATGTTAACATGAAATGAGAGCATTTATTAGACAGTCATTATATAACAAGAAACTGACACATGAGTATTTATAGTGCATAAGCATTTGTTAATAAACGATTTTTTACTTGACCGGTTAAGCGCTAACCGGTAAGGTTATGCCACTGAAATAATCAACAGACAAAAACAAGGGTGAGGGAAGAGGAGCGCCTTTTATACTGAACAACAAATATTAAAACAGAAAACCGTTTAGTATTTTAGGAATAATAATTATAAAAATAAGATGTACTCACTAAATTTAAGCGGCTTCGGCCGCTTTTTATTTGCTCAAATCTCAAAATTAGTAAGTACAACATATACTCTACTCAGTTTGCCTCTTTTTAATTTATCCCGTAAATACATTTTTGGTTAAAATGCATACAAAGTGTTAAAGATCTTCCTGAATAAACCGCTATAGCTATCCAGAACAGACAAAATTTTAATTGCTTTGGAGGCGTTATGTTTAAAATACTGCTTACTTTCTTTGCCGGGTTGTCCATGTTACTGAGTTCTTCTTTTGCACTGGCTGACCTTAATATGGGGGTCTTCCCCAGACGTCCTGTTGCTAAAACACATAAATTTTTTAAGCCATTGGCAGAAAAATTATCGAAAGAACTGGGTGAGCCAGTCAAACTGATTACGGCAAAAAACTTTAAGGCTTTCTGGAAAGATGCCCAGAGTGGAAAATACGATATTGTTCACTATAACCAGTATCACTATTTATTACACCATAAGGCTAAAGGCTACAAGGTTATTGCTGTAAACGAGGAATTTGGTACCAACATGATAGCTGGGACTTTGTCTGTCAGAAAGGACAGTGGTATTAATTCAGTCGCGGATTTAAAGGGCAAAACCATTTTATTTGGTGGTGGCAAAAAAGCGATGGGCAGTTATATTGCGCCTACCTTTGCCTTAAAGAAAGCCGGTTTAGTCGCAGGTAAAGATTATAAAGTTAAATTTTCAAAAAACCCACCCAGTGCAGTTATTGGTGTTTATAACAAGGCTGCCGATGCTGCAGGTGCAGGTAATGTTATTTTAAAAGTTAAAGGTGTTACTTCCAAGATCGATGTATCTCAAATGAAAATACTGGTAGAAAGTGAGCCATTTATTCATCTTACCTGGGCTGTAAAGGGCGATATGCCGGATGCCAAGGTTAAGAAGATTCAGGCAATTATGACATCACTGAAGTCCAGTGACCCGAAAGTATTAAAAGCGGCCAAGGTGACTAATTTTGTTAAAGCCAGTGACGGTGATTTTGCCAAGGTTCGTGAAATTGTAAAAAATGTAACGGGTGAAGATTTGTAATGTTTTCTGACATTAAGGACAGGGATGTCCAGAAGAAAAAGCAGGTAGACATATGACGTTTAATTTAAAGAATATTTCTTTGATGGGAAAATTTATAGTTCCTATTCTGTTAAGTATGGTTATTTCTTTATTAGTAGGCGCGTTTTTACTGATACAGGGTGTACGCAGCGCGACTGAAAACCAGATGATGCTTGCTGAAAAAGCTTTAAAAAATGAACAAAAAAGTGCAAGCCAGTCGGCGTTAAAAGCACTTGCTTCAAAGGCAGATAGTCTGGGTGCCTTTATGGCAAAAACAGCGCCTGATCTTATTATGTCTTATGATTTTACAAGTCTTAAAGATTACCAGACCAATGCAATAAAAGATCCTGATGTTGCCTATGCGGCATACTTAAAGCCAGACAACTCACCCTTAACCGAGTTTAAAAAAACGGCTGATAAATCCAATGTTATTGAATACAAATATAAAATAATTTCGGATGGCGATTTAATCGGTTCTGTATTACTGGGAATGACCAAAACGCATGTAAACAAAGGATTAGAGGCGAGTGACAACAGAATTAAAAAAGCGGTTACCCAGGTACGCAATATTGCGAGTGATTCAATATCGCAATTTATTCTGGTAACCGCAATTACCGTCGTAGTTACTCTTTGCCTGATATCATTGGTTGTTTATTATCTGTTTAAAAAACTGGTAGTTTCAAGACTGGATGCCACAACAGACCTTATGTATGAGTTAGCCGATGGCAATGGGGATCTTACCCGACGTTTACCAACACCGAATGGTGACGAAGTGAGTCAGTTATGCGATGCGGTCAATATTTTTATGCAGAAGCTGCAGGGCATTATTAAAAATATTGTCGATGATGTAGCCACACTGGCACAGGAAGCCGCTGTATTACAGTCTGCAGGTAGTGAGTTATCCGTGAGTTCGGATGCACAAAGAATGGAAACAACCCAGGTTGCCACGGCGATGAATGAGATGACCGCAACCGTTCAGGAAGTCGCAAGGAGTGCAACCAGCGCAGCCAATGCAGCGACGGCAGCAGATAATGATACTGTTAGCGGCAAACAAATTGTTAAGGTGACAATGGATGTTATTGACGAACTGTCAAATGACATTAAAGAAGCATCAGGTGTTATTGATAGTGTATCTGTTGACAGCGACAACATTGGCGGAGTACTCGATGTTATTAAAGGGATAGCGGAACAGACCAACTTATTAGCATTAAATGCTGCAATAGAAGCTGCCCGTGCAGGTGAACAGGGCCGAGGTTTCGCGGTGGTTGCCGATGAAGTAAGAACCCTTGCCAGCAGAACTCAGGAATCAACAGAAGAAATCCAGAAAATGATTGAACGCTTGCAGTCAGGTTCGCAGAATGCGGTTGCTGTTATGAATAAAAGCAATGAAAAAGCAAAGCAAGCTGTTTCTCAGGCGGCTCAGGCGGATGCCTCACTTGTTAATATTGCAGATGCGGTGAGCACAATAAATGAAATGAATACACAGATTGCTACTGCAGCAAC
>JALTLP010000130.1 GCA_027001895.1 Chromatiales bacterium
AAGGTCCGAAGATCCCCTGCTTTCCCCCGTAGGGCGTATGCGGTATTAGCGTGGTTTTCACCACGTTGTCCCCCACTACCAGGCAGATTCCTATTCATTACTCACCCGTCCGCCACTCGTCGCCTGCAAGCAAGCTTGCATCGTTACCGTTCGACTTGCATGTGTTAGGCATGCCGCCAGCGTTCAATCTGAGCCAGGATCAAACTCTTCAGTTCAATCATTGTGATTGCTTTTAGTATACGAACAAGTTCATATATAAAGTGCAATCAGACTTTTCGCAATGAAAAGCTCTAGCATCAAAATTTTATTACTAGCTAATAAAAACTACTAAAATAGGTTTTGACATAGGTTACTTATCATCGACTTTTTTGGCATTGCCAATCATCGACACAAGTACCCACACAAATTATCTGATTAAATTGTTAAAGAACAAAGCTGACTTTTTTCGTCAGCGCAGACCTTCAATTATAAAAGGGAATCTGCTCCACCGTCAACCAATTTTTTAGGTTATTTGCTTCAGAAAGTTGGCTAATTTGTTGAAAATGTTGCCGTCTCTCTGCAGTGGAGGCGCGCATTATACGCACACAATGAAATCCGTCAACCGTTTATTTCAGTTTTTTTGCATATAAAAAAAACCCGCGTATTTATGCGGTTCTCCGGGATGTTACGGGCAGGAATTTGCCGCTATTTGAAGTGTTCGAAAAACTAATTTTGCAATTCTTTGGCATCTATAATCAAATCTTCGACCGGGGCGGGTTTTGCCAGCGCATATCCCTGGGCGTAGTCCACCCCAATTTTGTCTAAGGCCTGAATAATTTCTGTATTTTCGACAAATTCGGCCACGGTATGTAAGCCGGCAACATGGCCAATGTTATTGACGGCAGCAACAATGGCGGCGTCCATTGGATCTTCAAGAATATCCCGCACAAAGCCACCGTCTATCTTCAGATAATCAACGGGTAAGCTTTTTAAATAAGAGAAAGAACTTAACCCCGCGCCGAAATCATCCAGTGCAAATTTACAGCCAAGTTCTTTTAACTGCTTGATAAATTCCACTGTACTGGAAAGGTTGGTAATGGCTGCGGTTTCGGTTACCTCAAAACATATTTGTTCTGCGGACAGAGGGTATTCTGAAAATTGTTCGCGCAAAAAGTCAAAAAAGGCCTCATCACTTAGCGATGTACCCGAAAGATTTAAAAAATAGGTCGCATCCTTTAATGCCAGATTTGTTTGCGCAATTTGCACAATACTCTCAAAGGCATTACTGATAACCCAGCGGTCAATCGCCGGCATCAGATTGTAACGCTCGGCTGCCGGTATAAATGCACCTGGGGCAATAATTTCATTATTGTCCTTAAGGCGGATTAAAAATTCAAAGTTTGTTGCCAGTCCTGACTGACTATTAACGGCTGGCATCATTTGCTGGTAAAGCACAAAACTGTCTAATTTAAGGGCTTCATGTATACGCGCAACCCACTTCATTTCACCATGACGGCGAATCAGACTGGTATCGTCTTCACTATATATATGATAACGGTTTCGACCTGCATCTTTTGCCGCATAGCAGGCCATGTCGGCAGCGCTTAACACTTCGGTCATTCCCTGATCGCTGTCTGTGAGCATAACCAGGCCAATACTTGCACCTATCTGGAAGGTCTGATTTTTCCACGCAAAATGAAAGTCTTTAACTTCTTTAATAATATTATCTGCAATTATTTTTGCGTGTTCTATCGGGCAGTTTTCCAGCAGAATACCAAATTCATCACCCCCAAGGCGGGCCAGGGTATCACTTTCTCGTATTGGCTTGTGCAAAATAACGGTAAGTTGTTTTAGCAGTTCATCACCAGCAACATGGCCACAGGTATCGTTAATAATTTTAAACTGGTCTAGGTCAATATAAAAAAGTGCATGGTGATGCACATCGTCTTTTAAACCAAATAATACTCGTTTTAAGCGACGTTCAAACTCGGCACGGTTTATCAAACCTGTTAACGAGTCATGGTAGGCCATATGACGGATAGTATCTTCGGCTCGCTTACGCGCCCGTCGTGTTTCTACTTCACGTAATTCACGCTCAATAGCTGGCACTAAGCGCACCAGGTTATTTTTCATGATGTAATCTTGCGCACCGGCTTTCATTGCGGCTACTGCGATGTCCTCACCGATACTGCCGGATACGATCACCACAGGAATATGCTCATCGTAAGCTTTAACATGTTTTAAAGACGCTTCGGAACTAAAGCCTGGAATATTATGGTCGGTTATCACCATGTCCCAGTCACGGGTTTTTAAGGCATAATCAAGGTCTTCACCATTATCGACCCGTAACAAGTCAGCATCGTAACCGGCTTTAGACAAGACACGCTGCATGAGGATGACATCGTCTTCCGAATCTTCTACTACCAGTAAACGTAAAACTTTTTTCATGAAATTTAGTGTGAGTCGCTTGCGGCCAACTGAGGTGAGGGAATATTAAACTCCAGCCAGTAACGGCTTAGTTGTTCAATGGCTTTGGCAAACTCAAGAAAGTTTACCGGCTTACGCAAAAAACTGTTTGCACCGAGTTCATAACTAACGGCAATATCTTTTTCTTCACTGGAAGTGGTTAAAATAACAACCGGGATATGCGCCGTTTCAGGGGTATCCCTGACATATTTTAAAAATTCGTGGCCATTTAAGCGTGGCATTTTTAAGTCAAGCAAAATAAGATCCGGCAACTGCTTCGGTATTTGCAACTTTTCCGCAGAGTCGGACAAACCACTGTCAATCCCTAGAAATTCAAGTGCTTCGACCCCGTCATTGGCAACATCGACACAATTAAATCCCGAATATTTCTGTAATGCACGCCGGGTGAGTAGCTCGTCATCCGGGTTATCTTCCACTAATAATAATCTTTTATCTTCCATATGTTTATGCCATTTGCCCCAACTTACTAATATTATTTATTTTTAACCCTTAGTAATACACTAAAGTTAATAGTATATATAGCTTAATAATTCACAAAATCATAATTTTGAGACTTCAAACTTTAGAATAAATCTAACTTATTCCCTACGATACACTTGCGTTATGCAGCTGTTATTAATTTTAACTTGTGAAAAGAAAAAGATTTGTTATAGTTAATTTACCCCAATAACTAGTTTTTAGGAGCCCAAGAATGCAAGAACGGGAGGCAAAGTTACTCTGTAAATCGAATGACTTAGTATCAATTTCCGTATCAAATAATAGTTCTGGATGGATTATAAAAATACTGGAAAAAAACAAAAACGATCCTGATTATTTAATATCTAAACGCTCAACGGACCCGCGTATTTTTAAAACATCAGACGCTGCCCTCAGATGCTGTAATCGCATCGGGTTTAACAAAGTGGAGGTTTTCTTTGGATAAACACATGATTTACTAAGTAAACCTGTAGCAATATCAACAGGATTACGCAAAACATTCCCTAAGCCAGGTCATCTGTCATACAGAAACCTGGCTTTTTTTATGCCGGCATAAATATCACTTAACCCCAAATAGCTAATTTTGGGTGAAAATCTATTCCATTATCTCTATAATGGCGCACATAGATTTATGGACTGAATATATGAACGAAAGAGACGTAAGACTTTTATCCGAGGCGGGCCACTGGTCGGGAGCCGTGGTAGCCTATGTGCAAGATGAAAATGCCTGGCAGGTGTACCTGAATGTTGTCGATAAAACTGAACAGGTCACACTTACGCTCAAAACCGGCTCGCCTCGGTTGTTTAAAACATCCGATACGGCAATACACTGGTGCCACGAAATGGGCTTTAAGAAAATTTCAGTCCACCTGTCTCAGAATAACCTGATTAGTGAACCCAATGAGCAAAACTTACTGCGCATTGTTTTAATTGAAGACAATCTTGCCGATATCGAACTGACCGTTCGCGCCTTCCAGAACCTGAACGCCAATATTGATGTGCTGGTTTATCAGGACGGAACCGAGGCGCTCGACTTTTTACTTGCCAGAGGCGAGCAGGAACCGCGCAACAAAAAAGAATTACCAAGACTGATTATTCTCGACCTGAAATTGCCCAAACTTAGCGGCCATGAAGTGTTAAAGCAAATTCGTGAAAATGAGGCAACCTTAAATATTCCGGTTGTTATTTTATCCACTTCTAAAGAAGAGAGTGATATCAGCTTAAGCTACGAACTGGGTAGCAACAGTTATATTCACAAACCCATCGCTTACGAAGATTTCTGTGCTGCGATTGAAGAAATTGGAACCTACTGGTTAAACACAAATACCTGTCCTTAGGCATAACTTTATTATGTCAGACTGACCCTGGCAAAACGGCGCTTGCCGACCTGATAAACGTGTTCTGTACCGGCTTTTATTTTTATATCGCGTGACGCCACTTTTTCACCATCAATTTTTACTGCTCCCTGTTTAATCATGCGAAACGCATCAGAGGTACTGTTAACCAGTCCGGCTTGTTTTAACAGGTTGGCAATCGGCAGCTCGCCATCCTGAGAGGCAATGGATTTTTCTTCTATCTCATCCGGCATCGCACCTTTTTGAAAGCGTGCAATAAAGTTTTCACGTGCTTTTGTTGCTTCGGCATCACTATGAAAACGCGCAATAATTTCTTCGGCTAATAAAAACTTGATATCTCGCGGGTTCGCGCCAGCGTCTATCTGCTGTTTAAAACCGTCTATTTCAGATACCGGTCTGAAACTAAGCAACTCAAAATAACGCCACATTAACTCATCCGATATCGACATAATTTTGCCAAAGATTTCATCCGGGGCTTCATCAATGCCAATATAGTTTCCAAGCGACTTGGACATTTTATTTACGCCATCGGTACCTTCAAGTAATGGCATTGTCATCACAACCTGCGGAGTTTGCCCGTAATGTTTTTGCAGCTCACGCCCTACCAGTAAATTAAATTTCTGGTCGGTACCGCCTAACTCAACATCGGCTTTCATCGCAACCGAATCGTAGCCCTGAATTAACGGGTATAAAAATTCATGGATAGCAATGGGCTGGCCACCTTTATAACGCTTGTTGAAATCATCACGTTCCAGCATCCGCGCCACGGTATGTTTGGCAGCAAGCTGAATTAAATCCGCTGGTGTCATTTCGTTCATCCAGCTGGAGTTAAACATGACCCGCGTTTTTTCAGGATCGAGAATTTTAAAAATCTGCTGCTCATAGGTTTTTGCATTTTCAATCACATCATCACGAGTCAGCGGTGGGCGCGTTGCCGATTTACCCGTTGGATCACCTATCATGCCGGTAAAGTCGCCGATTAAAAATAAAACTTCATGCCCCAGATCCTGGAACTGTCGCAGTTTGTTTATTAAAACAGTATGGCCAAGATGTAAGTCTGGTGCAGTCGGATCAAAGCCGGCTTTAATACGCAACGGTTTACCGCTTTTAAGCCGATCAACCAGTTCTGCTTCCAGCAAAATTTCGTCACAGCCACGTTTTAATTGTACTAATGCATCTGCCTGGTTCATGTTACGCTCGATTTAATTACTCAAATTTATTGTTAACTTGCCAGGCAAACCCGGCACTGAATACTGGCGGCGTACTTTAACATAGTGCGTTTATTGTTAGCGTACTTTTTTGCCGCTTTTGCTTTTCGTAAAGGCCTGCTTACACCTGATAAGTGAGCATTTACCCACAAACACGCAAACTGTTCATTTTTTAACCATTTTGTAGT
>JALTLP010000131.1:0-12685 GCA_027001895.1 Chromatiales bacterium
TTCCGAAGGTAATGAAACAATCTGGAAATCGGCGGGTATAGCAGGCACATCATCGATATTAATTTCTCCAAACATGGAGTAAAAGGTTTGTTCTGCTTCGGTATGTTCTGCCAATACCCGTGCGTTATTAAAAACAGATTCGCTGTATGCCAGTTGAGCAAGGTCAAGCTCAACCTGATTCAGGTCACCAGCAGAATGTTTTTGCTTTGCCAGTGTATAGAAATCTTTCATCAACTTTAAGCGTTGGTTTGAAAGTTCGGCCAGTCGGGCTTTATTTTTATAGTCGCCTGCGATAGTCAGCAGCTCACGAACTAGATTTTGCCGTTCCTGTTTAAAATTTGCTTTCGCTGCTACCAGCTGAAACTTTGCAATTTCCGTATTTGCACCTTGTTGGTCACCCCAGTCAATGGTTTGGCTTAAGCCAACTGTTGATGTCCTGATATCAGTTTTTTCAGTTTCCAGTTCGAGTTCAGGATTATATATCGCATTAGTTGATGCTTCGTATAAAGCAGTTGCAGCATCTAGCTCAGCCTGTGCTGCAATATAACGCGGATGAGAGGGTAATACTTTTCTAATAAGCATTTGAAATTCAGCCTGGCCTGGCTCCAGCTTAATTTCGCTTATTGCCTGCGCATGACTAACAGGCAGGTAAATACTTAACATAAGAGCTGCAAGTATAAAACTACAGCGTACATTTATTTTATTAAATAACATTGTTTAAAACCTATAAATAACATTTATCTGCTAACTTACAGACAAATTAATACAAAGAATTTGTAATTTATTTTATGGTTTAAACGTTAGGTGGTGGAACAGGGGGTTGATACTGTATTGAAGACGCACTTTTCTGCATATGAACAGAATATGTCTTAGACTGCGTACTTAAATTGAGAGTGTCTTTTGAAATTATTGCTACCAGGTGTGAACTTGCATGACCACAATGGTCAGCATCACCATGAATATCATTATGCTCAGTGGATTGTGAATACATTTGTTTTTCTAATAAATCAGGTTCGACATCAAGCATTGCCCACGCGGATTGCGAGAATAAAATGCTAATAATCAATAACCTGGTAAAAATTTTCATAAACAGATGCTAACCCAACAACTTCAACTAAGCAAACTTCCTTAAAATTCATCAATTTCTCAACAGTTTAGCATATACGCTTGACCATATATATGTTTTACCATATATTTATACCATGAAAATCGATCCCAATACGTTATTTTTGGCTCTTTCCAATGAAATTCGGCTGCGTTGCCTGATGTTAATGCAGCTTGAAGGCGAATTATGCGTTTGTGAGTTAATCCATGCATTGGGGCTCTCACAGCCGATGATTTCCCGGCATTTAGCCATATTGCGTGATAGTGGCCTGGTAACAGACCGCCGCGCAGGGCAGTGGGTTTATTACTCTATTAATATAGGCCTTGAACAGTGGGCAAAAGACATTCTGCAAACCACGGCCCTGGCGAATTGCGAGCAAAAGCCTTTTGCTGATGACCTTCATACATTACATGATATGCCGAACCGTCCCGGAGCAAGTTGCTGCGCCTAATATTTTTATCCGTATTTATAATTCTTAATCTTTAATTATTCAGGAGTTTTTAGTATGTCTGTACGTGTTGGCATAAATGGTTTTGGTCGAATGGGACGGCTTGGTTTTCGAGCAGGTTGGGATAAAAATGAATATTCAATTGTTCAGGTTAATGAAATCGCAACGGATGCCACAGGTTCGGCACACTTACTTAAGTTTGATTCGGTACATGGAACCTGGCCCATAGAAACAACGACTGATAACAACAATATATTTATTGATGGTAAAACCATTAGCTATTCCTCTAACGCTGTAATAGCCGATACCGACTGGTCGGGTTGCGATATTGTTATTGAAGCGACCGGTGTCCACCATAAAAAACCTGAAACATTAAATAATTATTTTGAGCAGGGCGTTAAAAAAGTTATTGTTGCTGCGCCGACTGAAGGGGCGCTTAACATTGTTTATGGTATTAACGACGATCAATACAAAGCAGACCAACATCATTTATTAACAGCAGCGTCTTGTACGACAAACTGTCTTGCTCCGGTAGTTAAAGTCATGAACGAAAACCTGGGGATTAAGCACGGTTGTATGACCACTATTCACGATATAACTAACACCCAGACCATCGTTGATAAAGGCTATAAAGATTTACGCCGTGCACGTGCCTGTGGTCAGTCACTTATCCCTACATCTACCGGTTCAGCAAAGGCCATTACTAAAATATTCCCGGAACTCAAAGGAAAACTAAACGGCCATGCCGTTCGTGTACCCTTGCTTAATGCATCGTTAACTGATTTTGTTTTTGAGTCAGCAAAACCAACAACATCCGAAGAAGTCAATAAATATTTTAAACAGGCAGCTGAAGGTTCTTTAAAAGGTATTTTAGGTTACGAACAACGGCCGTTAGTCTCGGTTGATTATGTTAACGACCCGCGTTCGTCGATTATAGATGCCTTATCAACCATGGTAATTAACAAAACCCAGGTAAAGGTGTATGCCTGGTACGATAATGAATGGGGCTACGTAAACCGCATGATGGAACTTGCAGCAAAGGTTGCAAATAGTCTGTAATAGAGGGGGTTTAAATTGCAACAGGGATTACGCAACTATCTTGTTGTTACTGGCGGTTACTGGGCATTTACCATTACTGACGGTGCTATTCGTATGTTGGTGGTGTTGTATTTTCACCTATTGGGCTATTCACCGTTTGAAGTTGCCATGTTGTTCCTGTTTTATGAGTTTTTTGGCATTGTTACCAACCTTGTTGGTGGCTGGTTGGGTTCACGTATTGGTTTAAACCTTACTATGCATATCGGCATGGCAATGCAGGTTGTTGCACTAGCCATGTTAATGGTGCCAGATGCCTGGCTATCGGTTGTCTATGTCATGCTTGCACAGGCAGTTTCTGGTATCGCAAAAGATTTAAACAAAATGTCGGCCAAGGCCAGTGTAAAAACTTTACTACCGGAACACGAAACAGAATCAAAATTATTTAAATGGATTGCAGTATTAACAGGTTCTAAAAACGCATTAAAAGGCCTTGGTTTTTTTATTGGTGCGGTTTTACTCCAATTAGTTGAATTTAGAGGTGCCTTAGGCATTTTATCGTTAAGTTTATTTATTGTTATGTTAATAACGATAGCGATGTTACCAAAAGGCATTGGTAAAGCGAAAGGCAAACCAAAATTTAGCCAGGTGTTTTCCAAACAACCGGCTATAAACTGGTTGTCTGCCGCACGGTTTTTTCTGTTTGGTTCACGCGATATCTGGTTTGTTGTAGCCTTACCGGTTTATCTTTATTCTGTTTTTGAATGGTCATTTATGCAGGTCGGTAGTTTTATGGCAAGCTGGGTCATTGCCTATGGCATAGTACAAGCCAGCGCACCACGCTTTATTCGCCATAGCCACCACGGCAAGGGCCCCGATGGTTCAACATCGATGTTCTGGGTGTTTGTGTTGGCCTTTATACCTGCCATGATTGCTGCAGGCCTTTCCTCGAATTACCAACCCGAAATTATGCTGGTTAGCGGCCTGGTTATTTTCGGTATTGTCTTTGCGATCAACTCTGCAATACATTCATATTTAATTGTTGCCTGGTCTGATAAAGACAAGGTATCGATGAACGTTGGTTTTTACTATATGGCCAATGCCGGTGGTCGGCTTACAGGTACGGTTTTATCCGGTTGGATATATCAAACACAGGGGCTAGTCGGTTGTTTATTGTGGTCGAGCCTGTTTGTTATGATTTCCGGACTCTTATCCATACCTTTAAGCAAGTCAATGAAAACGCTATAAATATCCTGCATTATATGATCATAATCAATTTAAATATAAAGATTTAATGTTATGCTCATAACAAGTAAAAAGATTAAATAAATCGAGGTATCATTTGTGACAAGTTTCGAACAAATTGAGCTGGATAGTCACCGCAAGCAAATCAATGCTGATGTAAAAAATCTTGTTGAGAAATACAGGGCAATTTTTGACTGGGATATTCCCGAGATTGACGAGACTAAGGCAGATAAACTTATTTTATCTGCAATACGTAAAGCACTGGATGATTTCGAGCAGCAGTTGTTAAAGTAATATAAGATTAAACACCGATGGCTAAGACACGCAAACCCACAAAAACAAAAGAAACACTTAAGCTGCGGCGATTAGGCATTGATACATACCATGAAAATGTAGCCTATTTACATCGAGATTGTGAACTTTATCGGGCAGAAGGTTTTCAGGCACTTTCCAAAGTAAAAATTTGCGCAGATGGGCAGCATATTCTCGCAGTATTAAATGTCGTTGATGACGATAATATTGTTACGCCTGCCGATATGGGTTTATCGGAAGAAGCCTTCGCAAAACTCGGTTTAAAAGAAGGCGCTATGGTCAGTATTGAACATGCCGAGCCTCCAGCATCTATGAGTGCTGTACGGCGTAAAATTTCTGGTGAGCGCCTTAAGCAACAAGACTTTCATAATATTATTCAGGATATAACAAACAAACGTTATTCAAAAACAGAAATAGCTGCCTTTCTGGTTTCTTCCGGACAAACAGACTTGGATCGTGAAGAGGTCATGTATTTAACGCGCGCTATGCTGGATTCTGGCGAAAAGCTGGACTGGAAAGAATCATTAGTCGCCGACAAACATTGTATTGGTGGTATTCCAGGTAACAGAACATCGATGCTTGTTGTTCCAATTGTTGCGGCGCATGGTATGTTAATGCCTAAAACTTCAAGTCGAGCCATTACTTCACCTGCTGGCACATCCGATACAATGGAAGTGCTTGCAAATGTCGAACTCGATATTAAAACACTCCATGATATTGTTCGTAAAGATCGTGCTTGTCTGGCCTGGGGCGGAACTGCACAGTTATCTCCCGCTGACGATATTATGATTTCTGTGGAACGTCCTCTTGGCATCGACTCAAATGGACAAATGGTTGCATCGATCCTTTCAAAAAAACTTGCAGCCGGTTCAACTCATCTGCTTCTTGATATTCCAGTAGGGCCAACTGCAAAAGTTCGCCACATGCATGAAGCACAGAGTTTACGTAAATTGTTTGAATACGTAGGCGATCAACTGGGGATACATTTAGAAGTGATTATTACTGATGGACGTCAGCCGGTTGGTTTTGGTATTGGCCCTGTATTAGAAGCGCGTGACGTAATGCAGGTGCTTCAAAATAATCCTGAAGCACCGGCTGATCTACGACAAAAGTCTTTACGCCTTGCTGGTCGCATACTTGAATTTGATCCAGATGTACGAGGCGGGCAGGGTTATGCTATTGCCCGAGATATTCTTGATTCCGGGCGTGCACTGGATAAAATGAATACAATTATCAAAGCACAAGGCCCACAAAGTATTAAATATGATCCAGGTCAACTGACACATGAAGTGCTATCACCAACTGATGGTGTTGTTATTGGTATTGATAACCTGCAGATGGCGCATATTGCACGTTTTGCAGGCGCACCGATGGATAAAGGGGCAGGGGTTGACTTGTTTAAAAAACTGGGGGATAGCGTTAAAAAAGGTGACCCCCTTTATCGTATTTATGCAGAATTCCCATCTGACTTCAACTTCGCAGTATCATTAAGTGAACGCAATAGTGGCTACTCTATTGGTGAAGAAGATCAAACACCAAAAGCATTTGTAGAATCATGATCGTACTTGGTTTTAGTGACTACGAAATACAATCCCGTAATCTGGCGGAAGCTTTAAATATTTCTGTTAAGATTATACAGCAACACCGTTTTCCAGACGGCGAAAGCAAATTAACCTTACCGCGAACATTGCCTGAACAAGTTATATTTTGCCGAAGCCTCAACCAACCCAATGATAAATTAATTGAGCTTTTGCTGGCCGCTAGAACTGCACGTGAACTTGGTGCGACTCAACTTACTCTGGTTGCCCCTTACCTTTGTTATATGCGTCAGGACATAGCCTTTCACCAGGGCGAAGTTGTTAGCCAGAAAGTTATCGGCCGTTTTCTTGCCGATTTGTTTGATACTGTTATTACTGTCGATCCTCACTTACATCGTATTGACAAACTGGAGCAAGCGATACCAGCTACAAATGCAATCAGCCTGAATGCGACTTCTTTAATGTCTGAGTTTCTTAAAAAACAATTCAATGAGCCTATATTGATTGGGCCTGATAAAGAGTCTGACCAATGGGTCAATGCCATCGCTAAACCTAACCAATGGGACTATGGTGTTTGTAGTAAAATACGTAAAGGCGATACCGATGTTGAAGTAACATTACCCGATATCAACCTGCAAGGTCGTACTGTGGTATTGGTCGACGATGTTGCAAGCAGTGGTAAAACTTTATTATCTGCCTGTTTAGGTTGTCTAGAAAAAGGTGCAAAACAAGTCGATGTGCTTGTGACACATGCCTTGTTTGTAAATGATGCAATTCATGAACTAAAACAAGCAGGTGTAAGCAATATATGGAGTACCGACAGTGTTAGTCATGACACGAATGTACTTAAACTAAGCGGTTTGCTTAAAGATGCTATTTTAAATTTAGAATGACTGTAGAAATTCTTGTTCGATATGTGTGTTTACGTATATTGGCGGATAGACAATAAGTCCACTTTTTATGTTAGCGGTTGGAATACTGTCAATAGCTTTAGATAACAGTAATAAAGTCACTAAGTTTATAATTTTAAAACAAATTATATCGCGTAAAAATCAGCTAAAATTTGCATCCTTTCATGACCTGGTTCGTCTTCAAGGAAACAAATTTATATAGGATATAAAAAATGCTAAATCTAATACGTGTTTTAATAAGCCTGCTGATATTTATTTTCGCCTTACCAGCAATGGCTGACAGGAGTTTTCTTGTTGACTCTGTCTGGCTTGAAGAACATATCAATGATTCCAATCTGGTAATCCTCGAAGTACGCTATCATCCGCATCGTTATTATACCGTTGGTCATATACCTGGAGCTGTGCAGGTACAGCGTTTTAAAGATCTAGGGAATAATAATGCTAACCCGATTATGAAATTTCCTTCAAAAAATGATTTTCAGGCGCGTTTACGAAACTGGGGGGTTAACAATAATTCAACCATTGTAATTTATGACGATTCAAGTACTGCGTTGGCATCACGTGTTTATTTTCTGCTTGACTTGTTTGGTTATAATATGGAAAAAGTGAAGATACTTGATGGTGGCACAGTTGAATGGTCTGCATTTAACAGCTTAACACGTGAAAAAACCAGGGTGAAACACGGCAATGTTACCCTGAAAACCGCAAATAAAAGCAAGATCATCCAGTGGACCAATGTATATGATGATATTGTTTCACGCCGTGATCCCGAAATTGTTTTACTCGATGCCAGACCCTATGACATGTATACCGGTAAAGTTGTTAAACATTCTATATTAGCAGGGCATATTCCGGGCGCTGTTAATATTGTCAGCCTCGAAGGAACATCCGCACAAAAGTGGATAAGCGAAGAAAAATTATCTGATATGTATAAAACTATACCAAAAAATAAAACCGTATACGTGTATTGCCATGATGGTTTTCGTATGAGCCTTGCCTATGCACAACTTAAAAGCCTGGGTTACAAGGACGTACGCTTATATGATGGTGGCTGGTCACATTGGGGAAACCGGTTAACCCTGCCTACTGTCACAGGTAATAAACCCTATGCAGGTGCATATGAACTATAATAAAAGTTCATAAAAGGTAAATTTTAATGAAATGTGTAACCGATGCATGGGATTTATACGAAGACGAGCTACGTGCTTTTCTGTACAAACAGACAAAGGATTTATCCCTTGCTGACGACCTGTTACAGGATGTTTTTGTTAAAGCACTGTCTGAAAACAGTAAATTTTGCACTTTAGATAACTCCCGCGCATGGTTATACCGGGTTACCAAAAACCGCCTGATAGACTACCACCGAACACACAAGGCACATGATGAAGTCCCGGATAATTTAGCTGAAGACAAGTTAAAATCTGAGCCGGTTGTCAAGCTGTCAAAATGTCTACCTTCCGCTTTAAATAACCTCTCTGATGAAGACAGGGAAGTAATCCAGTTATGTGATCTTGACGGAATGAATCAGGCTGACTATGCAAAGTTTAAAAATCTCTCCACAGCCGGCGCTAAATCACGCATTCAACGTGCACGCAGGCGATTAAAAGAAGAACTTAATATTGCCTGTAAAATAGTTTTTGACGAGCAGGGCAAGGTTTGTTGTTTTGACCCGTCATGCAAGTAAGTAACTTACTCTGAAATATTTCTGAAAAATATCTGCTAATACCTGCATCTTTTCTGAGGTGGGTTCGTCTTCTTTATATATAACAAATTTATCTATTGGAGCTTTCAATATGTTTGAAGCCTTCGCCAGCTTGCTTGTATACCAATGGTTAGGTCTGGAACCGTCCAGCCATACCGGTGCCGCTATACATTTTTTTATAATGGATACAACCAAGATATTTTTCCTGTTGTTTGTCATTATTTATATTATGGGGCTGTTACGTGCCATGCTTAGCCCGGAACGGGTTCGTGACTATGTGCGAGGGAAACCACGTTGGTTGGCTCGCACACTTGCCATACTGCTTGGCGCGGTAACGCCGTTTTGTTCCTGTTCATCGGTCCCGTTGTTTATCGGTTTTGTTGAGGCAGGCATTCCACTGGGTGTCACTTTTTCTTTTTTAATTGCCAGCCCGATGATTAATGAAGTTGCTGCTGTTATTCTGGTTGGCATCCTTGGCTGGAAACTCGCTGCACTTTATATCGGGGCAGGGCTGTTAGTTGCCTACGTAGGTGGCGCAATTATGGAACGCTTTAAGCCTGAAAAATGGGTTGAAGACTATGTATGGAAAATTCAGATGGGCGAAACCCAGATTGCAAAGCCCGATACATCATTATCAGGGCGACATAACTTTGCAATAGGTGAAGTTAAGCAAATAATCGGAAGAATCTGGAAATGGGTTTTTGCGGGTGTTGCATTAGGCGCAGTATTTCATGGCTATGTTCCGGAATCGTGGGTAATAGAAAACCTGGCTGGGAAAGACAACTGGTTCGCCGTACCGGGTGCCGTGGTGCTTGGCGTACCATTATATTCAAATGCAACCGGCGTAATACCACTGGCAGAAGCCATGCTGGGTAAAGGGGTCGCTATTGGTACAACACTGGCATTAATGATGAGTATTGCTGCATTGTCCTTACCTGAAATGTTAATACTCCGAAAAGTAATTCGCTGGCCAGCACTGGCAATTTATGCATCTGTCCTTGCCGTATCTTTTACGCTTGTCGGCTGGATCTTTAATATCATAACTTAATATATTCGAGGTTTATTATGACTGAACAACCACAATTACATTCCAGCATTATTGCAATGGTTTCATTAGCTTCTGGAATCGCATCCCGGCATCCAGATATGGGGCTTTGCCAGCTTGAACGATTACGAAAAGCCGGTGAACCAGAATACCAGATTGAAACAGTTATTGAGATTGCCCGACATATTCGAGAAGAAGCATCACAAAAACTTGATGCGATTTTTGACGAAAAAGCAGAACTTAATCCAGATAAAACACAACCCGGTGATTCGCATGCTTGCGGTTGTTCTGCAACGGCCAGTGGGCAGAGTTGCTGCTAATTCAGACTACTTTTAAATATTAATTAATAACAGGAAAATATTCATGAAAAATATAAAAGTATTAGGCAGTGGTTGCGCTAACTGTAAAGCCACTTTAAAGTTAATTGAAGAAGCCGCCACAGCAGCCAATGTAGAAATTGAGCTGGAAAAAGTGGAAGACATTGCAAAAATAATGGCCTATGGTGTGATGAGCACGCCAGGTGTAGTCATTGACGATAAAGTCGTGCATGCTGGAGGCATACCTGATCGAAAAACTGTAGATAGCTGGTTATAACGTAAATAGGTAAGGGTAGATCTGGAACTGGAACCAGAATTAATACATTAAATCATATAGTTAGATATTCACGCTATTTAACATAATATGTAGTGTTGAACCGTGTTAAAGGCGGCATGTCCTGTCAATGCTAACGATAGGGTATAACCGAGTCCCAAAGTAAGACAGGCCGCAACGGGCTTTTTTACATTTTCAAACGTTTTTAACCAGAATTGTTTTTTCTTTTCGTTCTTTTCGCGGTGGTAATTTGCGGCCGCTATAACTTCTTTTAAATCAATTTTTAGAAGGTCAGATACCTTTACGCACATTTCATCATCAAAACTGGCACCGGATCGATACTTTGAGATGCGCTGAGTCGATGTGTTTAATAGCTTTGACACGGCGTAATCGGTGCCGGTTTCGGTGAGTTTTTGTAGCTCGTCTAAATAGTAACTTATTGTTTTCATTGCGCTGATTCCTGTTTTAGTCAATACCTGTTTAGTATTATAGCCTTGTAGTACACGGGCGTCACCCGTACGACCTGTTGACTACGTGCTACCTGTTGCGTATATTCCGTAAAAGAAACCCCGCTTAAATCGCTTCTCAGGACGTTTCGCGCTGATTCTGACTGAGAGAATTTGAGCAGGGTTTCAACAAAAACGAATATAACAGTACGGAGCTGAACAGATGATTAACAAGAATTTGCGATTTACCCAAAAAAGCAACCCACCCTTAGTTGCTCCTGCCGGTTCCCCACACGATTCAGCCCGTACGACTCCGGCAGGTTCCTTTAATTCTGAATATCCATTGTCTCAAAATGAGATTGTTATGGATTGCGCGAAAATGTGGAACTGGATGAAGCCCAGCTACAAAAAAAGCGCGCTGATTATTGTGGGCATGGATGCCGCGCTGAAATGCGGCCAGCCCGTATCCTTTCCGAACGCTAACACCTACATGAACACAAACTGGAACGACATCCCGTCAGAGTGGCAAGAAAAGCTTAAGAGGTTTTTTGTTCAATGAATATAAAAAAACAATTAGATTTTTTTTGCAGTGGTCGCCGATGTTTTTTTGCCGAGTGTTATCGGCGCGCATGGGCAGAGCATAATCCGTGGCTAGCAGGTTTATATTTTAATGAATTGGCATATTTCAAATGAGCCGTAGAAAAATCTTAATAACAGATACCGGGCAGGATGCAGTTATAAAACTGAACCAAGCCGAATTTGATAAGCTCGATATACCGTTAGAGTCAGACGGTTCTAAACTTGTGTTTAAAGAAAACGAGCCTTTTTGTTTAACATTCATTGTCGATAAAAATGAAAAATAACAGGCTACGCGATAAATATAAAAATAAAGTATTCTTGGTTGAGTCTGTTATCCTGTGGCTGTCTATTATTGCGGTGTCATTTACATGGCCATGATGCACCCCGGACAAGCCGCGCTTGAAAATGATGTAATGGACTGGGTTTTAAAAAACCCGGACGCAAAAACAATTCCCGCGCATCTTGAAGGTAAACTAGAACGAATTAATCGCTACAACGAATTAGCCCATGCAGACAAAAAAGATTTTTTAATCAGACAAGACCCGTATGAACGCGAACGCATAAAAGACGAAATTTTAGAAACGCACGAAGATAACACGCAACGCGCACAAATGGAACAGGACTTGGCCGTTTATATCGATCAGGTGGCAACATCACAATTAAAATATGAACTCTATGATATTGCTGAACGGTTAAATAATTGCAGGCACACCGGCGCGGCCGGTATTAAGCCAGACGGGAACCCGGTTATCGCATGGGATACAAAATGCGGTTTATCCAAGCTTTGCCCGGACGAATCCAGAGAGGTCACGCAACGGTTAACCGAGTTTTATTTACCTGAACTGGTCGACTTTAAAAAAGAAAATATTTCACACCGTATTTATTATTCAGTATTCACTATTCCAAACATTCAGCCCGGCGAACTTCGAGCTGGTAAAAAGGAAATTATCGAACGTTTTAAAAGCTGGTCTGAAAAAATACCCAGCTTAAAAGGTTCGTTAATCATTCAGGAAGATCCGTTAAGCGCGGCCGGTGACTGGAACGTCCACTTAAATATATTTTTATGTGTTAAAGGGTCATTCGATTACAAAACAGCGCGCGCCCAATGGGGTTACGATGTTGAGTTTAACGAACTGAAAGGCGAGCCACAGGACATACGCGATGCACTGCTTGAAGCGATTAAATACAGCGCGGAAATTGCACCGACTAAAACAGAATCAAA
The DNA here is from genome assembly GCA_027001895.1 of Chromatiales bacterium. GTDB lineage: Bacteria > Pseudomonadota > Gammaproteobacteria > UBA6429 > Thiohalophilaceae > SZUA-37. The sequence goes on from JALTLP010000131.1 coordinate 12,180, forward strand.
AGCCGATCAGGATAAAACCAAAGCACCGGCTATGACGCAATGGCCGCATGAATTATTTGTAGAGTGGTGGAACGCGAACAAACGTTTTCGCCGTGTTCGTAATTACGGCTGTTTATACAATATACATAAAAAACGCTGGAACAGTGCCGGTTACGACTCAAGGAAAAAGTTTATCAAGATTGCAAACGAAACCGCCACAAAACAAGAACAGATTATTTCCGGCGGCACAGCTTGGAATTCTTGGCAGGAGATAACCAGCGACCATAAAACACGGCTCAGACGTGCTATGACACACGGCGAACCGTTCGATATATCCCTTGTTCAATGGGTGGGCGCTGTGAATTTTGACTCGGACGGTGTTTATAGCGTTGGCTCGGTACTGGGGGATAAGTTTTTTAACACGACCGCGACCCGGTCGACAAGTTTTGACTTTTACAACGATTTTAGGGGAGGGGGATAGATGAAAAATATTGAAATGCTGAAAAAGATACTCAGCGACGATATAT
>JALTLP010000131.1:12695-19450 GCA_027001895.1 Chromatiales bacterium
AAGTTCGAGAGCTTAAGGCGGTGCAAAATGAGCGCGGTTAATCCAACGGTCGGGCATATCAAGTGTGCTTGGTGCGGGAATACTTGCGAAGTGCGGGAGTCGATAAAAAATAAGTTGTACTATGTTTGCTCGGCAAGTGCAGAAAATGAGGGGTGTGGCCAATTTATGATGGCCTATAAAGGAGGTCAAAAAATCATGCACGAACACACGGTTTTTTTAGAAGATAAAAAACCAGCAAAAAAAATGGAAGTTAAAAAAGAAACGTCCAAACAGGAAGAGCCTACTACAACAACAACGACAGAAGATGCCCCGGCCGATGTAGGCAATGAGCCGGTTAAAAAATCGTTTTTCGATTTTGATTAAGGAGTAAAAAAATGGCCGACATTGAAAAAGAATTATTAAGCGAAGATATAGCCCGGCTCGAAAGTGAAGCGAATCTCGATGCAATGCCCAGCGAACCGAGCGCGGCCGAAGTCGCCCAGGCGAACCGAGACCAGGAAGAACTTGAACAGGCGTTTAATATGTTGCTCGGTTCAACGTTCGACATATTTTGCCCGGCTTGGAATATCCAGCCGGAAGAAACCAAACAATTAAGCGCGGCCTATGCCGCGATAATCGAAAAGTATTTCCCCGGCGGTGTGTCACGGTTCGGCGTAGAGATAAACGCGGTATTGATAACCGCCGTCATATTTGCACCGCGCGCAAAGATGCCGCGCAAAGTAAAACCAAAGGATGATAATAATGCCAGCGAATAAAGACGGTTTAATTTATGTTGTGACTGGTTCCAGTGGATCAGGTAAAACAGCATGGTTAATTAAGCAAATCAAAAAAGCTGGGCGGTTAATCATTTGGGATGCCAAGCCGGAATATCACAAAAAATTACCGGGTGTAAAACTAGTACGCACCCGTAAAGAATTAATCGCAATTTGCAAAACAAAAAAGAATTATAAAATCGCATATCATCCCGGTACTGTGAATAATAAAGAGTTTGAATTCTGGAGCGATTGCGCCTATTTGGCCGCACGAATAAAACCCTGCAAAGTGGTGGCCGAAGAAACCGCGGATGTCACTCAGCCGGGCAAAGCGTCCGACAAGTGGGGGCAATTGGTTCGCAAGATTCGAGAAACTGGTTCAGACATTTACGCAGTAACACAACGGCCAAGCGAATCAGATAAAACCGCCGTAGGTAATGCCTCAATATTTCATGTAGCAAGAATGTCTCGCAATAATGACCGGCGTTATATGTCACAGGAACTCGATATTAATGCGGCCGATATTGCTGCGCTTGAAAATTTGCAGTACATCGAAAAAGACATGAGAACAAATAAAGTAACGACCGGAACAGTAACATTTTAACCCCCCAACAAAGGAGCATATAAAAATGCAAGAGAATGTAAACGAAGCAGAACAAACAAACGAAAGCGAACCAAGCAAAGTAAGCGGGTATCATGCCGATGCGGTGGCGCGCTTAAATAATTTATTGTACTCGGTTAACGGCAAAGCGCCGAGCATTGCCGAGCAGAAAGCCGTTAACGACTTTGTGACCGCAATAACAAACTGTGCAATTGTTAAAATACAGTCAATACCCGGTTAATTCTATCGTTAACGAAAGTACGTTAAAAAACGCCTTGCGCGTTAACACATTAAACCCGATGCTTGTCTTGTATCGGGTTTTTTATTGCCCTAAATTTAATCACATGTAACGAGGTTACTACTATGAAATTTACAATTAAAAATGTTTTGATGATTTCCGCCATTGCTTTAGTGGCTGTTAAAGTTGCGCCGATGGTTCCAGGGCTTAATAAAATCGTTTAAACAATTTTTTACGTTTTTAAAATTTAAAAAAAATCAGGAGCATTAAAAATGCCACAACAAAGCTTACGAAGGGTAGTTGATACCTGGACATTTGTAGAAAACTCAGAACATACGTTCGATATACCACGTATTCAAAATATTGAGGCAATCATGCTTGAGCTTGATTGCACGGTAAACCTGACAACCGGCGGCAGTTCCGTTCGTTCTGAAGCGGCCGCACGGCTCATCGATAAAGTGCAGTTTATCGCAGGCGGTAAAGATGTACTTGACGACATTAACTTTGATGTCGCGGTATTCGGTGATTATAAACGCGGGTTTAAACAATCCAGTACACCACCCAGCGCGGCGACCGCAGCGTCTTACAATGTGCGCGCCGTTGCCATGCTTGACCGTAACAACGTAAACGGCTGGCGACCGCACGATACCGCGTTTAAAGCATGGTTAACAAAGTTATTACAGGTGCGTATCACAACCAAAGCCGCGACCGATTTATTTACAGGTAGCCCGGCCGGTTCCGTTACTGGCGGAACGGTTAAATTATCCGTATTGTCACATGACGAAGTGAACAAAGGGGACGGCTTAAACGCACTCGACGAACCCAAGCGCGTTATTAAACGTACCACGCAATTGATTTCGTACACGTCTGCTAATTCATCTCATCAAGTCGAGCTGCCTATTGGTAACGCATGCAAACAAATTACATTGCATTGCTTGGACGACGAGGAACCGAGCAACGCATTAGTTAATAATGCCCAGCTGTCAATCAATGATGTGGACGTTCGGGTTAATCTGCCTTATGACCAGATTCGGGATATTAACGCAAAAGACCGTGGCTTAAGTCTCTCTCAAGTGCCTGATGGTTTTGCTGTGATCGATTCGTCACCGCGCGGTAAGTTCTTCGATTATTATGATTTTCGCGGAACACCAGACAACCCGGTAACACGCGCATTATTAACGCTTGATTTAGCCGCGCCTTCTGGACAGGGTTTAATCGCGGTGGTGGTTGAAGAAGATATTAGCTAGTTATGGCTGTAGCTGAAATTGTAACGTTTATGGTTAAGCGGGGTATATCTCGCAAAAAGTTACAAAAGGCCGAGAACCAGAACTACTTAACCAACAAATCCGAAGCGGCCGCACACGTTCGCCGGGTGCAAGAACTGAAACAGCCCGGCGGCGAAGCCGCTAAAAAAATCAAAATTTTGTTTGATAAGGTTAAGGCCGTACACCGAGGCAACCGTTCAAGTCGACCGCTCAGCACACCGCGAAGTAAGTACCAAAGGTTTATGTAATGGGGTTACGTTTAAAAGGAATTTTTAAAAAAATTGGCAGGAGTTTAACGAACACTGATGCCAAAGAGAATTTAAACAGGTCTACAGAACGATTAGCCCGTGACCGTAAAAAGCGAAGTCTCGAATTAGCAACGCTCAGGAAACAGCTTGATAGTAATATACGCAAAACAGTCAAAGGTTTGATACTAGGGTTATCGGACGAACGACGAACGGGGTTTAAAGATTCACCGCGCGACAATTACCAGCGTTTTTTTTAAAGAGGTTTTAAAAAATGGCAACAACAACAAACGATAGCAGCACAGAATCAAGCACAAATTGGTGGGATGCGGCAGTCGCTCTCGGTTCGCAGTATTTCAGTTCCAAACAACAAGACGAGGCGACCGCGTCGAAAGAACGTTTAGCACAAATTAACGCAACCACGACGACCGAGCTTGCCCGTATTAATGCAGGCGCAGCCCGGCCAGTGGCACAAACAGTTGCCGCACCGACCAGACAGCCGCAATCGGTAGCACCGGCAGGAAGTTTTTCATTCGGTAACATTAATTTAAAGCCGTTCGTGCTGTTAGGACTAGCGGCTTTCGCTTTCAAAAAGTTTATTTAACAAAAAGTTTATTTAATATGATGAACCCAGTAGGCCGAAACGAATTTGACGACCGCGCGCAAGGGCGATTTCGTAATTTATATCTACGCTCCATTGATTTAAGCACCGCGCGAACCGATGTAGAGTTTATCCATTCTGGAAACTTGGTTTATTTCGATAAACTGACCGACGGTAGCGCAACGATTAAATTTAATTCGGCGGATAATGATCCGTTTCCGGTCGGCGCGAACTCTAAAATTCAATTTTTGCCGTTTAAAAAATTGTATATCACCAATGCCGCTCAATCAGGTAAAACGCTTAACCTTTGGTATGGCCAAGATGTTTCGATACAGCCACCAAACCAAGATATTACAAGTATAGGGCGTGTTGATGCGGTTACGATTGTAGATAAAGTATCACCGCATGAAATAGGGGATAGTGTTTATTATTCCAGCGACACAAGCACGTCATTAATCACTATAGTAACACCGTCAACAAATGTTAACGGGGTTGTTATCAGCAATGCTTCATTGTTTTCGGTTTCCGGCGATGGCTCAGCGAGGCTTATGGTTAAAACATCCGCGCCGGTTTCATGGGATGACAGTAACGCTCTTTCTGTTTCGGCTATAAGATTATCAGGCGGTAATTTTGCTGGGGCGGATAATGCCGTTATGCCGGTTGCAATACCAGCGGGGTACGGGGTTTATTTCCAGAAAGATTCAGCGTTCACCCATTTAGCAGACATAACGTACAAGGTTTTATAATCAATGGCTAAACCCACACAATACGAATTAGTATCGCTTTTTTACATGGCCAAAACTGCAAGGGTCGCCGGGACAGATGCAGATATATTAAACGATGTTAAAAACAAATGGCGAAAAGCGGCCGCGTTAATTCGTGCATTACCGGATAGCCGGGGTTTTGAAATGACGAGCGCAGAACAAAGCGCCGACGATAGCAACAAGGCCGCAATGAAGGCCGCGCAGGATGCCGCGCTAGTTACTATTTTGAAACAGGAACTTATTGCCGAGCAAAATGGTTTTAATCGGCCGAACGTTATCCAGGCAATACAAAACGACATAATCGCGCACGGTGGCTAAGTGTTCGATGCGATCTTACATTATTTTATTATCATTGTTTGGAATTGCTGTTTTGGTGTTAACAATGCGATTAAATAAAACAGGAATAGACTTAATCAAAGAATCCGAGAGCCTGCGATTAGAGCCGTATTACGACCAGGCCGGACGATTAACAATCGGCTACGGTCACTTGATTGAACCGGGTGAGTCTTTTGGATCAATAACAGAAGCCGAGGCCGAAGCATTGCTTATTGATGATGTTCGCACCGCCGAAAATACGGTTAATCAATTAGTGGGTGTGCCTTTAAACCAAACGCAATTTAATGCGCTGGTATCGTTTGTCTTTAATGTAGGCGCGGGCGCGTTTGCGGCGAGTACTTTGCTACGCAAACTCAACCAGGGTGACTACGAGGGCGCGCGGCAAGAATTTAAGCGCTGGAAATATGTGACGATTGCAGGGGTTAAAACCGTTAGCAACGGATTACTAGCCCGGCGCGAACGTGAAGCACAGGAGTTCACGGTTTAGTTTAATGTTTAACACGAATAAAAACACATTGATTTTAGCCGGTGGCGCGTTGCTGGTGGCCTGGTATCTTGCGAACAAGGCAAAGGAAACCGTCAAGGAAGTCGCGACCGCCGTCAACCCGGCGAACAATAAAAATGTATTCGCAGAAGCGACCGGATCTTACAAGTGGGGGCAATGGGCGTATTGCAAATTAAACCCAGATAGTAAAGTTTGTGGTTATAAATATTAAGAGGTTATATAAAATGTTCGATGCTAAAAGCTTAAAGACAATCGCAATCATGGTGGTGGCCGGTATTATTACTGTATACGCCGTTGATTATCTTCAAGGCGACAAACAGTAATATGCTGGGCAGTTTAATCGCAGGCGGTTTATCGTGGTTGTTTGGCAATTCTAAAAGCGCAGACAAAGCCGTTGATACAATTGCCGATGGTCTGGATAATGCTTTTTTTACGGATCAGGAAAAAACCAACGCCGGTTTAAAAATCCTGGACTTTAAAATTCGTTATGCCGAGGCCACGCAAAATCAATCCATTGCCCGGCGGGTGATTGCGTTTATTGTCTCGAGCTTGTGGGCGCTGCTTGTCATGGTCGCGGTGGTGACCGGGTTTTTTAATGACGGCGAGGGCAGTTTTTCCAGCTTTGTTTTTTCTGTTTTAGACCAAGTGGTTAACCCGCCGTTTATGATTGTGATCGGGTTTTATTTTGCCGCGCACGTTGTTAAAGGTCTGAAACAATAATGGAGCAAATTGTTATCGCGGTCATTGTTTCGATTATTACCGGCGGGGTGTCCGCGTTCGGCACGGTCAAAGCTTTGCATGTGCATATTTCATATTTGAAAGATATTACTAACAAACTCGAATCGGCTATTGCCCGCGCACATTCACGAATTGATTCAATCGAACGGCGTTAACTGCCAGCCGTTCACGTTGTTTATAACCGTTTAACGCGCCGTGAAGATACGGCAATGAAATAATTTGCCACGTTAAAAAGCAATCATTCGTGGGCGTGTACAGTTCGCCGGTTTTAAAATTAATCCCCCAGCCAGACCAGTCCGGGTGAATAATGCCCAGGTCGCGGCCTTCGATGATTTCCAATAGTTTTAAAACCGTTTGTGGTGCGCCGGATTGTCGCCACCGGTAAACCGTTGACCGGCCAGCGCCGGTCAGCCGCATAATTTCCGCGTTAGTAAAATAATCAATTAGCATTAATACACCTTGCTATACAGCCGATTTTTTTGTTTTTAATCACGCGGGGGGCGTGGGGAGGGGTATCGGCTGAAATGTATCCGGCTTTAGTGATTCGGGGTAAATGTGCGGATTCTGTATAAACCGGCTATTTTACATAATATGTATTATGCGTATTGTAGATAGAAAACTAATATGTCATATCCTTTGACTAACTGTGGTATTTGTCTAAACAGCGCATGGTTTTACACGATACGGGTTTTTGTTTATCTACCGGCCTT
>JALTLP010000132.1 GCA_027001895.1 Chromatiales bacterium
TAACTCATTCGGAAAATATGGCTTTAAAATAAAATCATCTGCACCGGCTTCAAGAATTTCATCAACACTCGTGTCTTTTTCATCACCTATTAAGATAACAGGAAGATGTTTCCATTTAGGATGTTTACGTATTTTTTCTATAAAATCATGCGTGTTGGAGTAGTTAAGTTTAGCGTGAATTAAAATTAAATGCGGTGGCAGCATCACTTCAAAAATTTTACTGATATGTTTTTCTGAATACGCGATTGCAACTTTGTAACCTTCTCGGTGTAAAAGGTATTCAACAAGGCTTGCGCTGAACTCGTCGTTTTCTATGACCAGGACTGAACTGTATAAAACCTGATGTGGGTGTGGCATAAGTGCCTTTAACCTCTTAACTGCATTTAGGCATCCTGGCACATTTCTGGGGTATCCACTGTTAATTACTGTATCGGCACACGAACTCACCGGCTTTAGTAGAAACTGGACAAAATACGCTAATAATTAGCTATAGGGTGGCTCGAAGAAGAGGTTGTAACATATTGATATTATTGTATTTTATGTAAAAAGCACGAGTAATTCGCCGGCTGTATCGCGTTTATTTCCATTACAACTGATATGGCGCTGCACTTTAAATCTGGTAATCTTTTGCGCTCTATTATAGGTTTTTAAAGTAAACGAAGTGTTGTGGTTGGAGATTAAAACCGGCACACCTTTATCGGCAACGCGTCCAGCGAGTAGAGCAAGCGATTGTTGTTGTTCGTTGCTAAAACCGCCTGCGCTATACTGGGTGAAATTTGCCGATGGGCTAAGGGGAGCATAGGGTGGATCGCAGTAAATAACATCACCTTTACGAGCCTGTTGCATAACCTGTGAATAGTCCTGATGTACAAACTGGGCATTTTTTGCCTTTTTATAAAAGGCCAGCATTTCTTTTTCGGGGAAGTATGGCTTTTTGTAACGACCAAATGGTACGTTATAACCTCCTTTTAAATTATAACGGCACAAACCGTTGTAACCGTGACGGTTTAAATACAGGAACAGGGCAGACTTTTTTTTAACTGAACGACTATTATTAAACTGTCGGCGTAGCTCATAATAAGCTTCTTCATTATTATATTTCTGGCTGAAGTAAGGTTTACAGTATTTTATAAAGGCCACACCTTCTGACTTTAAAATATTATACAGGTTTATAAGGTCGGCATTACTGTCAGAAAGCAGGTAGTGTTTATAATCCGTATTTAAGAATACCGCGCAGGAACCGGCGAAGGGTTCTATTAACCGGTTTCCTTCTGGCAACATCTTCTGAATTTTATCAATTATACGGAACTTGTTTCCTGCCCATTTTAAAAAAGGTTTGTTTTTAAGCATATGGTTTTATACGGTTATAATATATCGTTTTTAACAAACATTTTAGAGTTGCGCTGGTAATTGTATAACTGGCGACGTTTTAGCGGTAGTGTTTTAATGTCTTTTGGTTTAAAACCACGCTCCTTGAACCATTGTGAGGTTCGGGTAGTAAGAACAAACATGGATGTCAGTCCGAGTTGCTTTGCATGTTGCTGTATTGATTTAAACAGTGTTTCACCACGACCCTGATTCTGATAGTCCGGGTGGATTGCAAAGCAGGAAAGCTCGCCAATTTTTTCTTTAATAAACGGAAAGAAGGCGGCACAGCCAATTATCGTTGCATCCCGCTCGATAACAGTAAACATTGAAATTTCCATTTCCAGATTTTCGCGTGAACGCTTTACAAGTATACCTTCAGCTTCGAGTGGCTGAATAAGTTCTATCAGGCTGGCAATATCATCAATGTTAGCCTGGCGAATAACTTCAAAGTTATTTGCAGATATCAGAGAACCACAGCCATCACGGGTAAACAGTTCGGTGAGCAGTCCGCCGTCAATATGCCGGTCGATAAGGTGGCAACGTGGCACATTGGCATTAACTGCTTTAACTGCATTTTTTACACAGCGCTGTGTGCTGTCAGACATTTTTGTTTTACTGTTAACAAGTTTTTCGGCATCGTCCGGCAGTAATTCACGTATCAGTTGATTGCGATTATTGGTTATACCCTTGTCATTAATTAAATATACAAGCTTGTCGGCATGCATCTGGCTGGCGATATCAGCAGCGAGGTCACGTGCGTTTAAGTTAAATACTTCGCCTGTTGGCGAATAGCCTATCGGCGGAATTAAAACCAGATTGTTTTGTTCCAGCATGGATTTAATCGTGCCGGTTGCAATTTTGCGGACTTCCCCGGTGTGCTGATAATCAATGCCATCGCGGATACCCAGTGGTTTGGCTGTAATAAAATTGCCTGAACTGATATGTACTGTTTTACCGGCTGTCATCGAATTGGCCAATCCCATGGATAATAACGCTTCGATATCAACCCGAACACGGCTGGCAGCATCAATAACACAATCAAGCGCAACATCATTGGTAATTCTAAGACCGTTAACAATTTTAATTTCTCCGCCGAGCTTTTTCAGGCGGGCTTCTATTTGCGGGCGTGCACCATGTACCAGTACAAGTTTTACGCCAAGGCTGTGAAGCAAGATAATATCCTGAACCAGTGGTGTAAACTGGGTGTCTGTCAGTAACTCACCACCAAATGAAATAACAAAGGTTTTATTTCTGAAGGCATTAATATACGGTGTTGACTGGCGGAACCAGTCAATAAAATGATCCTGTGAATTAGAAGTATTTTTTTCCACCGTAAATATGCCTGGTTGTTTTACTGGCTAAACAGCTTTTACCAGGTAGATTTTGGTTTAAAACGAATTTTTGGAATAACCAGTCCAAGTAAAATGCCACCAAGCAGAACAGCCGCCCCGGCAATAAACCATTCACGGTTAGCCTGATCTTTTAGTACCTGATTTTCCTGATGAATCATTTGTAAATCTTTTTCCAGTTTTACATTTTCCTGTTGCAGGTTGCGGTTTTCTTTATCAAGTAGAATAGGCTTGGCTGCTACTTTTGATAAACGTGCCAGCTCGGCTTCAAGTGAGCTGGATTTTGCTGTTAAAGAATTTTTGCTGTTGCTAAGTTCTTTTTTCTCTTTACGCAATTCGTTACGTTCTTTTTTTACAGCGGCAAGTTGTGCTTTGTACTTTTCGAGTTGCTTCTCGGCTCGGGCCAGTTTATCGGCAGCAATCGGTTCAGGAATCAGGTATTGGCTTCGTACCCAGCCTTCGGTTCCATCTTCTGTTTTAACATGGGTGTAACCATTTTCAGTTTGTTCGATTACTTCCAGTTTAGTACCGCTTTCGAGAGCACGAATAATCTGAAACTGGGTTCCCTGTCCGGTGCGTAGCGTGATACGCAGTTTGTCACTGACATACTGTGTTTCTGCGTAGGCAGTGGATGAGGTAATAAGTAAAAAAATGATAATTAAATGCTTCATAAGCGTTCTTTCCAGGATTAATTTTGTAGGTAATATTGGTTACTGAAATGGTTAAATTTATGTTATCAATATATAACCATAAGATCCTGAAAGCAAGTAATGACAACATGAAATTGTTAACTGTCTCAATAGTTTAAGAGATAAGCTGGTGATATTGGATGAAGCCTGAGAAAGTTGTCGGTGGCATGTCGCAGGTTTACATCTGCACCAATGTTAAAATTGTGGTAGCTGGGGGAATAATGAATGCTGTTCGGTGTCGGAAAGTAGTTGCAGTGTGTATAAAATCTCTATGCCTTTAAATGTATTTTGTCTAATTCTGGTCGAAATATTGTTTTCTGGATCAGAATCAAAATCATCTGGACGAAGTAATAGTTTAACCTGAAGCCTGTGGCAAAATCATAGGCACGATCTCCACAGATACGAATCTTATTTCTTTTTACCTGATAAATTCAGCAATAAACAAATTGTTTGCTGGATGAAGATATGAATGTGGAAAAATTACAGGCAAAAAAAACAGTAGCAACATTACAGTTGCTACTGTTTTAAGCTTCTTTAGAATTTATAGATTAAGCCTAAAGATAATGCGCCTGGGTTACCACCGGTTCGGGTTTTGACTTCGTCACCGTGGCCACCATCTACAGCCTGAAATTTTGCATTTGTATCATTATCTGTCGAACCGTATGCAACATAAACACTGGCTTTTTTATCCAGTTTATGGAACACGCCTAAAGCAACCTTTGTTGCGCTGGTATCCGTTGTACCGTCAGCATCATCGGCAACCAGGTATTGGGCGCGGATATCTGTCTTCTTGTTGACCTTGAATTTAAGATTTAAACCAGTTGCATCACGCTTCCACTCTGTCACAGTATCTGAATCGATAGATTCATAGAAAGCACCTACCTGTACGCTGCCAAACTTATATTTTGCTCCAACACGAAGCGCATCACCATCAACCATTTTACTGTGTTTTTCCCACGATTCTGAAGCAACTCCCAGCCATAATGGGCCAGACTTATAACGTAAAGAAATGCTGGTTACGGTTTTCTCATTGTTATCGTATTTGCCATCTGAACTTGTTTCCGGATCAACTGCATACATTGCATCTAAAGTAAAAGCATCTTTCTTAAAAGTGTACATGATAGCATTTTTTGCGCGTTCATTTAGCTGGTTACCTGACAGGTAGCTGGCACCCAGAATAGAACGACGTTCACCGACGCTGTCACCAAACAGGCCCCACTTAGAAGCAACTGTTTTGAATGGTGTATCATGTTGGCCAACGATAATACGTCCGAAATTACCCTTTAAACCTGCAAAAGTATTACGCCCAGCTAATGAACCACCACCTTCGTCAAAATTTATTTCAGTTTCGATTTGATAGACAAATTTTATATCGCCAGCTGGTAACTGACCTTTGAAACCAATGCGGCTTGAGTTGCTTGAAACCCCTGTACCATCAGTTGTAACTGCCGGATCGTCAGCATCGCTAGAGTCGATTGAAAGATGCACCTTGCCGTAAATTTCCAGTTTGTCGTCCAGAACTTTTGCAGCATATGCAGAAGTGGCTGGCAATAATAAACATGATGCAGTTGTTGCAGCGATTAATTTTTTGTTCATGAGTACTCCCAAAATAATATTGATAAATAGTTAACGATTAAGTGGGCGTAATCATCGTGTTTTGTTATGACATACTGTTTACATTATGGTTAAGCTTTTATTACAACATAAAAAGTTCAGAGATGTTTTTATTAGGGGGTGGGATAAAATAAGGTAATGAAGTCAGTGTTATTTAAAGTAATATTATTGACATAATTTGCCAGGTTTTATAGTTATTATTTAGCACGTTTTAGCCATAGATCAGCCAGCTTTTTATCTTTTTTCAGACCGAACAATCCTTTTTGATAAGCTTCAGCCAGTGCAAGTGCAGATTGTTTATGGCCTTTCGTTGCGGCCTTGTACCACAGGGACAGGGCTTTTTTATTGTCAACTCGGGTACCGTTACCAAAGGCAAGCATGACAGCCAGATTGTATTGTGAATCAAGGTGGCCATACTCTGCAGCCTGCTTCCACCAGTACAGGGCATCTTTTTTACTGGGATAACCAAACTTGCGACTCATATACATACTGCCCAGGTTATAGGCGGCATCAACGCTGCCATAAAAGGCAGCACGTTTAAACCACTGCTTTGCCAG
>JALTLP010000133.1 GCA_027001895.1 Chromatiales bacterium
AAGAAAACAGGCTGCGGTAATGGTACCGGCTTCGCGGCCCCCTATATTGGCCATGTCGGCAAAGTTACTTTTAAGTTGTTCCTGGTAGTCTTCCCATAATGGCATTTGCCAGGTGCGATCACCGCTGGTATTTCCGGCCTTTAGTAAGTCCTGAGCAAGTTTATCGTTATTGCTTAATAAGCCACTGCAATGGCTGCCCAGCGCAACAACACAGGCGCCGGTTAATGTGGCTGTATCGATAACTGTTTTAGGATCAAATTTTTCGGCATAGGTGAGTGCATCGCATAAAATTAAACGGCCCTCAGCATCAGTGTTTAAAATTTCAATGGTCTGGCCGGACATGCTGGTAACAATATCGCCGGGTTTACTGGCTGCACCATCGGGCATGTTCTCAACACTGGGAATAATCGCAACCACGTTTATTTTTAACTGCAACCTGGATACTGCAGCCATGGTGCCTATAACACCGGCAGCTCCACACATATCAAATTTCATTTCATCCATTGCTGCACCCGGCTTAAGGGATATACCACCGGAATCAAACGTTACTCCTTTGCCAACAAGAACATAGGGTTTGTCCTTTGCTTTACCACCTTTGTATTCCATTACGATAAGTTTAGGGGGTTGGCGACTGCCTTTGGCAACGGATAAGAGCGAGCCCATTTTAAGTTTTTTCATCTCTGCTTCGTTGAGCACGCTTACTTTTGTTTTTTTACACTGTTTGGATTGCTGAGTAGCCTGTTTAGCCAAATAGGCCGGAGTACAAATATTGCCAGGCAGATTACCCAGTCGACGTGCGATGTCCATGCCGGCAGAAATTGCCGTTGCTGTTTTTGTCGCTTGTTGCGCTTTTGTCAGATCACGCTTGTTCTGGACATTGAGCGTAATACTTTTCAGCGGAGCTTTTTGGATGTTTTTGCTTTTTAACTCATCAAAGACATAAGCTGTTTCCAGAAGTGCTTCTGCTGCATGGCGAATTTTATCCGCACAAGTGGTGTCTTTTATTTCAAGTTCGCTTGTATATAACAGGGCATCTTTTATGTTTGCCTTTTTTAAAGCGTTATATATGTGGCAATGCATTTTGCGCAGGTTTTTAATCGACAGGCTTTTTTGCTTGCCTGCACCAACGAGCATAATACGTTCGGCCACAAGTCCTTGCGGGTTATCGAGCAACAGGGTGTGCCCCAGTTTGCCATCAAAATCACCTTTTTTAACCAGGCTGCTGATTCGGTTATTACAAGCTGAATCGACAAGTTTTGCTGAAGGACTGAGTTGCCTTTTTTCATTAATAGCCACAACGATGCAGGCTGATTTCTGAGATTCGACTTGCGTGATTTTGACGCGAATATCCATTCGGACTCCTTAATTATTAAGAAACAGTAATTTTATTTTGCTATTGGCCCTGAGATTCCTGAGCTGAACTAGTGTATTATCTAAAGTTATAATTTAATCTGATTTGCACCTGATTTAAAGTATCTTACAGACATTAATACCATTAAAACACGATTTTGAACCAGTATTGTGATTATTGACCGTTATCTGATAAAAGAAGTTGTATTGACCCTTTTAGGCGTTGCTCTGGTACTGCTGATGATAGCAGTGAGTGGCCAGCTTGCCAGCCTGTTTGCCAAGGTTGTTGAGGGTATTTTAACGGTCGATACCGTGCTTTCCATGCTATGGTTAAAGATACTGGTAACCCTGGTTTTTATCCTGCCGCTTTCACTTTACCTGGGCATCTTACTGGCTTTTAGTCGCCTGTACAAAGACAGTGAAATGGTGGTGCTCACTGCCTGTGGTATGGGTAAATTCAGAATACTTCGTGCTGTGCTGGGACTGGCTATTTTTATGGCTTTATTACAGGCTGCACTGACCCTGGTTATTGCGCCCTGGGCAGAAGTGCGCACCCAGCAAATATATGCAGAAGTTGAAGCACAGTCAGATGTGAAAGGTATTGTGCCGGGACGATTTAAGGAACTCCAGGACGGGGTTGGTGTACTCTATGTACAGGAAGCCAATGAAGAACGCACAAGGATTAAAAACCTGTTTGTGCAGCAATACCAGCAAAATAACATGGCTGTTATCTCAGCAGCCGGTGGCCGGCAATATGTTGACAAAGAAACCGGTGATCGCTTTGTGGTGCTTGAAAACGGCAGTCGGTATGAAGGTCAGCCGAATAAGGGAAATTATGCCATTATAAAGTTTGATGAGCACGGTGTCAGAATTAAAGAACGTGATGTTGCGTCCATTCGTTATAAACATTATTCAATACCAACGATAGATTTGTATAAATCAAACAAACCCGGTGACACTGCCGAATTACAGTCACGTATCTCATCTGCAATTTTAGTTTTTGTGTTAACGCTGTTAGCTGTCCCCTTAAGTCGAACTTCACCCCGTCAGGGGCGTTATGCCAAACTGGCGATTGCTTTGCTACTTTATATAACCTATACCAACCTGCTCAATGTTGCGCGTGCCTGGTTAACCAGGGGCGAATTACCCCCCATAGTGGGGTTGTGGTGGGTGCATATTGTTATGATTATTGTCGGTTTGGTTTTAATGTTTAAACAAACCGGGTTTAAATATTTAATGCAACATTATTTTGGTAAACGTGCTACATGAAACTTCTGGAACAATATATCGGGCGCACCGTTGCAAGCAGTGTTATTACAGTTATTCTTGTAATCAGCTCATTATTTTTGCTGATTGGTTTTGCCGGAGAGTTTGATGCTATTGGCCATGCGAATTATACAATATGGAAAGCAGCTGTTTATACATTGTTATTGTTACCGGATCGCATCTATGAATTTTTTCCTTTAGCTACTTTGCTGGGTTCAATTTTAGGTCTGGGTGCGCTGGCTAACAGCAGTGAACTGGTCGTTGTTCGTGCGGCCGGCGTTTCTATTTTTCGTATTGTTGTTGCCATTATGAAAACAGCACTTATACTTATGTTTATTGCATTTATACTTGGAGAGGTGATTGCTCCGCCAGCATTAAAATATGCAACCCAGCAACGTGTTAAAGCTTTGTCACAGGATATCAGCCTGAATACCCAGTATGGACTCTGGGCGCGTGACAACAATACTTATATTCATGTGCAACGCGCGAGCAACGATGGCACCCTGTTTAATATCCACCTGTATCGTTTTGATAATAATCAGCAGTTACAACAAATTTTATATGCCAAAACAGCGCATTATGATGGTAAACAATGGTTGTTAAATAATATTGACCAGACAGATATCAGCATTAAGCAAATAAAAGTAACGCATTTAAAATTTATGAACTGGCAAACATTACTGGATCCGGAGCTTGTTAGTGTGGTGACATTTGAACCGTCGAAACTTTCTATCTGGAAACTGGGTAGTTATATTACTTACCTGAAAGATAATGGTCTTGAAACAGCACAGTATGAACTTGCATTATGGTCGAAGATAATTATGCCGCTAACCATTGCGGCTATGGTATTACTTGCGGTGCCCTATGTGTTTGGTTCGTTACGCCGTACCAGTGTTGGTCAGCAGATTTTAATAGGCTTTCTTGCGGGCTTAAGCTTTTTTATTGCCAATCGCTTACTTGGGCAAATGAGTATTGTTTATAACTTTCATCCAATCCTGGGCGCGAGTGTGCCGACCTTGCTGGTCTTTATTGGGGCTTTTTATATGTTCAGGCGGCAGGCTTAGTTACTGTTGTAAGTATTACACGGGTTGAACTAAAACGGTTGCGCCAGGAATTTTTCAGGTTTCCACTAATTAATAAAATAATACCAACGCCAAGTACAATACTGGCAGGCAGTCTGGATAAGGCATTAATAACCGGGTGTGACAGCTCAGGATTTTTTGCAAACATCAGGTAACTGCCAATAGCAATAAACAGCCAGGCTGGAATACCACTAATAAAACGTAACAGTGCATGCCAGAGGCTTACAGGTTTACCGTCATCGGTTATCAGTCGTAATTTCCAGGAACGCATTCCCAACGTTTGCCCGCCATGTGTCCAGAACCAGGCATAAAAACCATACCAGACAAATAATATATAGGTCGTCATAAACGGGTTGCCGGGTTTTACCGGTTCGCCATGGGTTAAGGGTAAGGTGAGCGCAGAGGCCACCATAAAGACGGCGGCCAGTAACCAGGCATCATAAAATACTGCCAGGAGTTGTCGTACAGGGCCTGCGAGCTGGTTGTTTTTATGATTATTCATTAGCAGATCATGATATTTCAAGGTGTTCCTGTCAAACGATTTAATCGTAGGGAATTAATTTATCAGGCACAATTAAAAGAATTAATAGCTAAAAAATAATTTAAGTGCAGTTAACCGATTAACAAACAGTTTGTTGGTTGCATTATTGATATGGCTGGTTTAAAACTATCAGGCAAATTAACAACAGGTAGGGTTTATGAGTATATACAGTGAACTTGCAGGCTTGCCCGGCGTGATGGCAGCAGGTGAGTATTCTTACCGGGGGGATCGTTACCATTTTGCTGGCCAGTTAGGTGAGGAACAGGCGCGCATGGCATCTATTATGTGCCGTGCAACCACGCTGGCAACCAATATGCAGGCCAATATGATGAAAGCCTTAAATGAGGAATGTGGTTGTGCGCCAGCGCAGGGCTGGATGGTGCGCGGCGATCATTTTAGTGTTTGTGTTTACGGTAATATTTTTTGTTTTGTGGATAACAACAATGCGTCTATCAACGACGTCATGAATTTTTTACAGGAGCATGTTGGTGAGCAAACCGGCGAGCTTGTATAACAGAATAATCAATGTTTAAAAATTGAGGATAATTTAATGCCAAGTATCGATTCATTAATGCAATTAGAAGGTGTGCAGGGCGCATTCAAGTTTTCACCAAAAGGTGAATTAGTTGAATTTAAGGTAAGCGACGACAGCGATTTAACCGAGTCGGTACTCGATTTATTAAGCCACCTGTGTGTTGCCAATATGTCGATTGCCACCATGCAGGCGCGTGGTTGGGAAACCATGACCGGCATGAAAGGCTTTTACCCGATCAACGGCTTTACTCTGGTGGGGTTTGCCTGGACAGCCGTTACCAGTGATGAATTTGGCGTGATTATGCCCAATGGCAACGTCGACTACGAAGCAGCCTATGCTGCTCTGGCCAGTTAAAGCACCGGGAGCAACGTGATGATAAAACGAATGCTTGCAATTGACGGTGTTCAGGTGGTTTGCCATTTTCGTGATGACGGTGAGCTGGTAGAAGGTTATGGCATGATGAGTGACGAGCAAATCGCCGGATTAGCCCAGTTTGCCCACGACTATAAGCGCATTGTGCAGGGCAATGCCGACCAGCTCGCTATGTTTACCCAGATGAACGGCTGGACGCCGCCGGGTGGCTGGGTTGTACGCAGCGAGCAGGTATCGGTGGTTAGCATTGCTAATATGGTTTGCCTTATCGATAACAGTGGAGCATCGCTGAATGAAGTGATGCAGGAAATGACTAAGCTGGCGCATTGGTAATATTTCAATTTGTTGGTGGGGCTTTATTTTATACTAAAAAAGCGATATAGCTTATAACTATATGT
>JALTLP010000134.1 GCA_027001895.1 Chromatiales bacterium
AAAAAATGCCACCTTCCTGTAACAGGAATATTGCCTGTTACAGTCAGGTAACTAACCAACTACAGGATTATTTTTTTGCCATCATGCCAAAGGTTTTATACAAATCTGCAACGGTTTTATCTGCATGATGTTCACCCCATTTAACAGGACGCATTAACAGGTTCTCTGTAATAAACTTCTGGGTTTCCTTATCCTTTGACAACTTGTCCGCAGCAGCCAGAATTTTGGCTTTAACATCAGAAGGCAAACCTTTCGGCGCAACCAGAGCGACTATCATTTCGACCTGCTCGTCATAACCCTGTTCACGTAAGGTAGGCACATCGGGAATGGGCGGTAAACGATCTCCCAGCGCAGCAGCAATCAGTTTAATTTTTCCAGCTTCAACAAATTTATATAAAATTGCACCGACATAACCAACAACAGCATGACCACCAGTGACAGCTTTAATAACTGAAGGCCCACCTTTAGATGGAATCAACGATAACTTAACGCCTTCTTTTTTGGCTATGCGGATAATAGCGTCACGGTCATCGGCACCGTGGAACATCGCAACCATCGCCTTATTATGTTTCTTGTGCCAGGCAAATGCTTCTTTTAATGTTTTCCAGGGTGCATCGGCTTTTGAGATAAAGCCACTTGAGTTCAATGCAACCAGAGTCAGGTAATCAAAGTCTTCCGGCTTGTATATCAACTTTCCATGATGTGGCGCATAGGTATAAGCCGTCAACGAGGTAACACCAATGGTATAACCATCCGGTTTTGCCTTGCTCAGTTCTGTCGCCATTACCGTGCCATGTGAACCGGTCACATTCTTGACGTTAATCGGTTGTCCAAGGATTTTACTCATACGTTGCCCCAGGCCACGCGTCAGACGATCAATCTGTGCACCAGGCTGCGTCATCGTCATAAAGGTAATAGGCCGGCTAGGATAGTTACCGGCATTGGCAGCCGTAAAGACAGATGCCAGGATAACACCGAGTACCATAGTTAAAATTTTATTCATTTTATTCCTCCATGTATTAAATTATCGTTATTTATCTGAACCCTAGTATGCAAAAAACCCAGGGAACGGTTATTAACTGCGTATGATATATAATTTATCAATTTAAAATTGTTCAATACCAAACACGCCTGCTTTGGACACCCTGTCTCTCAATGTTGGTTTGTTTTTAATTAGAGTAAAAAATTTACTCAAATAAACATTGCATTGAGTATGCATACAAAGCACAATCAGATATGTCGTGCAGACGACAATTTAGCAACTATTGCATAATGGAATATTAATTATTTGACTAAATTCTAATATTAGGAAGGAATCATTTGATGAAGAAATCAAGACAACGCAGCTCTCTGATTTCGTTGGACAGCACAAACCTGGAAATTTTTAAATCCTACTCGTCTCTGAATAACTACAATAAAAATGAATTTGTTTTCCAGGCCGGTTCAATTAAAAAAAATTTTTACCTTTTATTAAGCGGCCGGGTTAAGTTATACCGTGTTTCTTCACAAGGCAATGAAGTAACGCAATGGTTTTGCTTCCCCGGCGAAGCATTTGGTCTATCCGAATTACAATCGGTTAATAAACAAACCATTTACGCACAGTGCTGCGAACATTCCGAAGTACTTGCAATCCCGCTAAACAAGTTTACAACCTTTATAGAACAATCCCCCGAAATTGCACTGAAAATTATTGAACAGTTATCAGTGCGTTTAAAAATTGCAGGCGACACTTTACTTAACCTTGCATCGGATGATGTAAAAACAAGACTGGTTAAACTCATTATGCGCCTGAATATGCGTTTTGGCATTAATTACAAGCAGGGCATGTTAATTAACATGACATTAACACATAAAGAAATAGCCGATATGATTGGAGCCTGTCGGCAAACTGTTACGTCAGCCCTCGGCGAACTAAAAGAAGCAGGTTATATTAAAATAATCGATCACCATTTTTTTATCCCCTCACTTAGCAAGTTTGAAAAACTCACTGAACCTGATGATCCTGGGCTGAAATTACAATCTCGCAAGAAACTTGTTACGAGTTAAAATATTATATGAAAATACCCTCTAACACCTGACTTAAATTTTGTCTATTAAATATTTTTCTATGTAGTACTTGTATTTACTTCTACAACCGGTTTAAATGCAATAAATGTTTCTGGTGTTCTGCAAGCATTAGCTTAATGAATTAAACGGGAAGCTGGTGAGCGAGCAGGATATTCCCTTGCAATCCCGGCACTGCCCCCGCAACGGTAAACGAGTTTGTAAATCTAAAACAGCCACTGCGTTTTAAAAACGTGGGAAGGCGGTTTACAAGACAGCATAAAAGTGTTTGTTGTCACTCGTGAGTCCGGAGACCGGCCAAAAACACATTTTGTAACATTACGGTGGGTAATGTGGCAGTGTGTCAGGCTAATTTAGCCGAGCGCCTCCAGTTTAGTTTTGCCCACTTAATTTATCAGCGCGGGTGTGCGCATTATCATAAGTGGAGCAACAATCAATGACTTTTTCAAAGAATTCTCAATTTATTTTACTCGGCTTTCTTGGCCTTCTTATGTTTTTAACCCGTGGGCAGCACTTTGCGGTTTTAAATACTTTGCCTTCTGCCTCGCTGGCTATCTTCTTTATACTTGGGTTTTATATCCCTCGTATTATCTGGTTTTCAGTCTTTGTCGTTATTGCATTTGCTATTGACTTTTACTCCGTTACCTGGGGAAATATTAGCAACTTCTGTGTTTCCCCAGCTTACCCATTTCTTATACCGTCATATCTAAGCCTGTGGCTTGCCGGCCGTATTTATAAAAAGTTTTATCGCTTCAGCTTTCAGACTCTGCCTATACTATTAGCGAGCACTGTTAGTGGTGTTGTGATATCTCAGTTTTTTTCTAGCGGTAGTTTTTACTTTCTGTCTGGTCGCTTCCAGGAAACAAGCTGGTCAACATTTTTAGAACGTCTGTCAATATATACTCCCACTTCACTTAACAACACTTTGTTCTACCTTTCTATTGCTGCAGTGACTCAATGTGGTTTTATCCTTATCGCTAAATATCATGCGGACAAGCTGGGCAATATTTAATTTAAATTCGCGGATTATCCTGATAGACAAAAATCAATGCCTTGCCCGGATCGTATCAACTGCGGCCTCTGGGCATGGCAAAACCACCGCTGACTGCTGCAAGGCTTTTGAAATATGACTAAATCACCACAACGAATCATTTGTATGACCGAAGAAACAACCGAAACCATTTATCTGCTTGGCGAACAACAGCGTATTGTCGGAATATCCGGTTATACTGTTCGCCCTCCCAGGGCACGCAAAGAAAAACCGCGTATATCTGCATTTACCCGCGCTAACATCCCAAAGATACTGGCTTTAAACCCTGATCTGGTACTGGGATTTTCAGATATGCAGGCAGATATTGCCAGTGATCTTGTGAAGGCAGGGCTTCAGGTGCATATATTTAATCAGCGTACCGTGAATGGTATCTTCGATATGATCGACATGTTGGGAAGAGTCCTTGACGTAAAAAGCAAATCTGAATTACTTATTAATACGCTTAAACACGAAATGACGCTTATAAAAAATAACGGAGCAACTTCGTCACCCAAACCCAGAATTTATTTTGAAGAATGGAACGAACCATTAATAAGCGGTATCGGCTGGGTGTCGGAATTAATTGAAATAGCAGGTGGAACGGACTGTTATGCCGAACTTGCAGGCTGTGCTGCTGCAAAAGACCGGATTATAAAAAACCCCGATGATGTGATTAACAAAAACCCAGATATTATTATCGGCTCATGGTGTGGTAAACATTTACGACCTGAACAAATTACAGCAAGACCCGGCTGGTCTGCGATAAACGCGGTTAAAAACAACCACATATACGAAATTAAGTCGGCAAAAATATTACAACCCGGCCCGGCAGCACTAAGCGATGGTTTAAAAGAAATTAATGATATTGTTATTAATTGGCAACAGGAAAACAAGAATACCGCTGTTTAAACATTAAACCTGAAGTGCAGCACATCCCCGTCTTTAACGATGTAGTCTTTACCTTCAAGTCGTAACTTACCGGCTTCTTTCGCAGCTTGCTCACCTTTATATTGTATAAAGTCGTCATAGGCTATTGTTTCTGCACGGATAAAACCTTTTTCGAAATCGGTATGAATAACCCCGGCGGCTTGCGGTGCGGTTGCGCCGACCTTGACTGTCCAGCCTCGGACTTCTTTAACACCGGCTGTAAAATAAGTTTGTAAACCAAGTAAGTCGTGACCTGCACGAATAACCCGGTTTAATCCCGGCTCTTCAAGACCGAGGTCGGCTAAAAATTCTTTTAGCTCGTCATCGTCAAGTTCGGTCATTTCTGCTTCGATAGAGGCACAAACAGCAACAACTGGGGCGCCTTCTTTAGCGGCAAATTCTTTTACAGTATCCAGATAAGGGTTATCGCTAAAACCGTCTTCAGCCACATTAGCAATAAACATTAATGGTTTAATTGTTAGCAAGTTTAAATCACGTACCAGTAATTTCTGGTCATCATCGAGCTCCAAAGTACGTGCTTGCTCGCCTTTATCAAGATGTTCTTTTAATTGTTCCAGTACAAGCATTTTTGCTTTGGCTTCTTTGTCGCCAGACTTGGCAACCTTTTGTACTTTTAATAATGCTTTCTCGATACTTTCTAAATCGGCCAGTGCCAGTTCGGTATTGATAACTTCTATATCGTGTAACGGATCGATTTTTCCTGCAACATGCACAATATCGTCGTTTTCAAAACAACGTACTACCTGGGCTACTGCATCGGTTTCACGAATATTGCCGAGGAACTTGTTACCCAGACCTTCACCTTTTGATGCACCGGCAACCAGACCGGCGATATCAACAAATTCCATTGTGGTGGGTAACACACGTTCGGGCTTAACAATTTCGGCTAATGCATCAAGGCGTGGATCGGGAACGGGAACAACACCCACGTTAGGTTCGATAGTACAAAAAGGATAATTCTCTGCCTGAATACCCGCTTTTGTTAGCGCATTGAAAAGTGTTGACTTACCAACATTCGGCAAACCGACGATGCCACATTTAAAACCCATAATTTAATACCTGTCATTTATTTTTGTTAACCACAAAGGGCACAAAGAGCACGAAGAAAAATATATTGAAACCTGTTTAATACCCTTTTTCAGGTGTGTCATATTAAAACAATGTTTCTTAATCCTGTTATCTATTTTGTTAACCACAGTGACACAGCGAACACGGCGAAAATCAAAATATTTTAACCACGAAGAACACAAAGAGCACGAAGAAAAACTATATTGAAACGCGTTTAATACCATTTTTCAGCAGTATCACATTAAAATTAAATATAATTCCTCTTTTAAATTTCAATAGTTTCAGATAAGTAATAACTTGAGATAAATGTAAATTATTAAGTTTATCCACGCACTTCAGTTCAATTAATAACTCTTCATTAACAACAATATCGCCTCTAAATCCTACCCCAGGATTCCTCCCCCGATATATCACAGGAATTCCAACTTGTGAT
>JALTLP010000135.1 GCA_027001895.1 Chromatiales bacterium
TTTGTCGATTTTAGTAATATCATATAAATCATCGACGCTCATGCCAAAACGAAACGCTTCGGCAACATACCACAGCCGTTCAGGACGAACCGTATGACATTCCTGTATTAGAATATCTTTAGCATCGTCGGCAGTGACATCCATGACCTCATCGAAACCGTCTTTACCAATTTCCAGACCACGTATGGCTTTTTGCAACGACTCCTGCTGGGTACGACCAATCGCCATAACCTCACCCACCGATTTCATTTGCGTGGTTAAACGCGAATCAGCAGTCGGGAATTTTTCAAAAGTAAAACGTGGAATTTTTGTTACTACATAATCGATTGTTGGTTCAAACGAGGCTGGCGTAGCACCACCGGTAATATCATTGCTTAATTCGTCCAGCGTGTAACCAACTGCAAGTTTAGCGGCGATTTTAGCAATCGGGAAACCAGTTGCTTTAGATGCCAGAGCCGAAGAACGTGATACCCGTGGGTTCATTTCGATAATGATCATTCGACCATTTTCTGGGTTAATTGCAAACTGTACGTTGGAACCACCGGTATCGACACCAATTTCACGCAATACAGCAACCGAAGCATTACGCATAATCTGGTATTCTTTGTCGGTTAAGGTTTGTGCCGGTGCGACCGTAATAGAGTCACCGGTATGCACCCCCATCGGGTCAAGGTTTTCTATCGAGCAGATAATGATAACGTTATCGTTACAATCACGTACCACTTCCATTTCATATTCTTTCCAGCCAAGAATAGATTCTTCTATTAATAATTCATTGGTGGGCGAAAGATCCAGACCACGTTCGCAAATTTCCAGAAATTCTTCTTTGTTATAAGCAATACCGCCACCACTGCCGCCCATGGTAAACGAAGGACGAATAACGGTAGGGAAACCAACCCGCGCCTGCACCTGTAGGGCTTCTTCTATACTATGCGCAACCGCAGCCTGTGGCATGTCCAGGCCAATTTTTTGCATAGCCAAACGAAAACGATCGCGGTCTTCGGCTTTATCTATCGCATCACGATCGGCGCCTATCATTTCGATACTGTGTTTTTCCAACACCCCTTCACGGTGTAAATCCAGTGCACAGTTCAGTGCTGTCTGGCCACCCATGGTGGGTAAAATTGCATCCGGCTTTTCTTTTTCTATAATTTTTTCAACAACTTTCCAGTGAATCGGTTCAATGTAAGTTGCATCTGCCAACTCCGGGTCAGTCATAATGGTTGCAGGGTTCGAGTTAACAAGAATAACCCGATAGCCTTCTTCCTTTAATGCTTTACAAGCTTGTGCACCTGAATAATCAAACTCACAGGCCTGACCAATGACAATAGGGCCTGCGCCTATTATTAAAATACTATTTATGTCGGTTCTTTTTGGCATAATTCTCTAATTTATATTTTAAAATTTAACCTCAAAGGAAACGAAGCACACATAGAAAATCAAACGATATGATTAAAATTACTTTTGTGCGTTCGTTACATCCTTCAATGGTTACTATTTATTTATTCATTAAATCAATAAACTGATCAAATAACGGCGCAACATCATGCGGGCCGGGACTCGCTTCCGGGTGGCCCTGAAAACTAAACGCAGGAATATCGTTACGTTTAACACCTTGTAATGAATTATCGAACAAGGAGCGATGTGTTACCGACAAATTATCGGGTAAACAACTTTCATCAACCGCAAAACCATGGTTCTGACTGGTAATAAAGACGTGTTTTGAATCCACATCCTGCACCGGGTGGTTGGCACCGTGATGGCCAAACTTCATCTTTATTGTTTTTGCACCACTTGCAAGCGATAACAACTGGTGTCCCAGACAAATACCAAACATAGGAATGTTGGATTTAGCTAATTCCTGAATAGCCTTAATGGCATAATCGCAGGGTTCCGGATCGCCCGGGCCATTGGATAAAAATATCCCGTCTGGCTTCATCGCCAGCACATCGGCTGCCGGAGTTTGTGCCGGTACCACGGTTACCTTACAACCTCGGTCAACCATCATGCGTAAAATATTACGTTTAACACCATAGTCAAAAGCGACCACATTAAAAGTTAAGTCTGTAGAATCGTCTGGCAGTCCCTTTTCCAGGCTCCAACTGCCCTGCTGCCATTGGTATTGCTTTTTGGTGGTCACTTCTTTTGCCAGATCCATCCCCTTGAGTCCAGGGAACGCTTTGGCAGCTTTTAGCGCGCTGGCTTCATCAATCGCTTCACCGTTTTTCGCCGCCACGATACAGCCGTTCTGAGCACCTTTTTCGCGTAAAATTCGGGTGAGCTTGCGGGTATCAATACCAGCAATGGCGACCACCTTATTTTTAACCAGATAATCTGACAGACTGTCCTGCTGGCGCCAGTTACTGGCCAGTAGCGGTACGTCGCGCACGATAAGCCCGGAAGCAAAAATAGATGAGGACTCTTCATCCTCGGAATTGGTGCCGACATTACCAATATGCGGGTAAGTTAAGGTAACGTGTTGTTTTGCATAAGAAGGATCGGTAAGAATTTCCTGGTAGCCGGTCATGGCGGTATTAAAAACCACTTCACCAACCGATTCTCCGGGAACGCCAATGGACTCACCATGAAAAACGGTGCCATCTTCAAGTACTAACAGGGCTGATTGCCGCAATGAAACCTCCGCGTAGATGCACAAAACGGGAGTGCCCCTGGTTGAGGAGGTCTCCCGTTATATTAAGAATTCAATGTGGCCGAGATTTATGGTTTCGACCGAAAGGATTGTACTTTAAGAGGCGGTTTGTTTCCAGTGTGCCGAGCAATTTATTAGCAATACTGCCCGGCTACCCCGGCCAGGGCTAGATTTGATATTGAACACCTAAATCAACGCTTATACCGTCTTCAGGGATACCGCCTTCCTGATCAACCAGAGAGGGCAGATAATTTTGCCTGTCCAGTGCATTGCGGACATTTAAAAACAATTTGAGTTTTTCCTGAAGCGATTTTGTAACATTGATATCCAGTCGCCAGTAGTCTTTTAATTTGGCTGCGGTCGTCTGGGTTGTTTCGTATGCACCGAGATGAGCCCGGTTATTGACATAAGTCGACCAGCCATCACTAAACTGGTAACCAATACCGAGGTTTAAAATGGTTTTGGGGAAAGCCTTGTACTCTGCATTATTGGTTAAATCTTTGCTTTTTACATAGGAGACACTCGATTCAACTAACAAGCGTTTAAACCGGCTGGTATAGGAAAGCTCCAGGCCATCTGACTCACTTCTGGAAATATTGGTATATTGCCCGGCAATATTTGAAATACCGTTTTTTAAATCGGTATGAAAAAGCACCACTTCAAATTTAGATTTTTTACTCTGGCGTAGATAAACCAGCTCGTAGGTATCGAGTTCTTCCGGCTGAATATTTGGGTCACCGGCTATAAAAGGTGTGCCCCCAACTTCAACCGCAGTGGGTGCCCGAAAAGATGCGCCATACAACAGCTTAAGTGCAGCCTGTTTATCCAGCATATAAATAACACCCAGTCGGGGCGTAAATTGTGTTCCAAAATCACTGTAGTCATCAAGGCGAAAACCGTAGCGATATATCCAGTTACTATTATCAAGATGTGTTTTACCATCGGCAAAGAAACTGTTAATCGTTCGTGTGACACCGACAAAAGGCAGGTCTGCATCAACAAAGGTGGTCGAAGAATTAAAAATTACACGGTGTTGTTCCTTTATAATATCCTTACGACGAGCCAACGCGGTAGTGAGTTCTGTATTACCCGCAAAATTTTTATCCCGATAAACCAGTTGCGCTTCCTGACGTGTTTCCTTGCCGTTTATCCTGATGTCTCTGGTTGAATTAACCGGCCTTTCGTAAAGCTTGTTTTGTACCCAGCTATAAACTTGCAAGCTAAAATCTTTATTGTTACTGATTTTATACTTAACATCCCCTTTTAACATTAGCAGATCGCCGTCTACACTCGAAACATCATTGTTTGGTAACGAACCATTACCGCCTTCACCCTGAAAATTATTTGAATCATTATCGTCATAATAAAAACCAATCTTGTACGACCAGTTTGCTGATGGATTTGACAGAAACTTTGCAACAAAGGTAGTGGACTGGTAGTTGTATTCGCGTTCACCGCTACCGGTTGAGGTTGTGTATTTAATATCCTGGTCCGGTTGGCCGCTTGATGCCAGTGAAAGATTAAGTCGAGACTTAGAACCCAGTTTATGGCTACCATTATAACCGGCCGAATAAAAACCATTGCTGGCGAGTCGTGCGATGACATCTTGTTGGTTGGTATCCGACTCAAACGACTTTAAAGCCACAACTCCATGAAAAGCATCCGCACCATATAAAGCCGAACCTGGGCCGCGTGTTACTTCAATACTGTCAAGAGTATTTAATTGTATATTGGGTCTGTCCACATTGGCCGTTCCCAGATTAAAAGTATTAACAGAAACACCATCCCATAAAGTAGCAATTCCCCGCGCATCTGATATTGCATATCCTCTTATCCTCACTGAATCCTGTGCCAGAAAATTAGGTAACGAAACGACCGATGGCAGATGTTGGTAGGCATCATTAAGTCGCCGCGCCCCTCGCTTTTCCCAGTCTTTTTTATTAATAACACTTACCGTGGATGCCACATCCAGGCTTTGTTCAGAAAAATAAGAAGTCGATGTAATGGGTGTTTTGAATAGCTCTTCAAGGGATAGCGTTAACAGCATTTCGGTACTGCTGGCTATCGTGTTTTTTTCAGGGTTAACAGTGCGTTTTGCAGCCGACTCTGCAGCCTTAATATTACCGGGCAGCAATACAACTAAAACAACCAGGATAAGGGGATATATTCTCTGTACACCAGGACGTAAGTTGAAAACCATGCGGACACATTCCATTTGTTTTAATATATTGGTTTGAAGTATCGATCCGGCTGTAAAAAGTTAACTACACACCAAATTACCCGCTATATTTTTTATAAGCAAAAAATATAGTAAACAAATTAGTAAAAATCAAAGCAGCATGCTATAAATATTCAGATAATTCATATATTTAACTGCCAAACAATATAAACTGGTAACAATAATGCAGCTAAGTCTACTATAACCCGCTGATATGCAGAAAACACCCAATAAAATCCAACGAATTTCCATCTCTAAATCATTGAAGCGGACATTGTTACTTCTCTGCATAGCTAGCCTGTTTACTCCACTGACAGTCTTTGCACTAAAAGTGAGCAATGCAGAATTTCTTAGTGTGGCCATATACCGATTAGCTGAACATATTACCTGGCCCAGAGCCGATAAAATTCAGCAATACCGTATTCACATTATCGATACTGAAACAGATATTGAAAACACCCTTAAAAACATAGCAGCAACACAACAACTTCATAAACGTCCAATTATTGTAAGCCGAAGCGCGGATAAAACATTGCCCGCAGGCAGCCATATAATATTTATAGCTAAAAACAGCTCTGAATATTTTGAAGAAATTCTTGAACAAACCCGTCATGACAGCACACTGGTTATGTCTTTTGATGTAAAC